>NZ_AJWE01000091.1:0-151026 GCF_000281145.1 Rhizobium sp. CF142
TAACCGACTGAGCTACACCCGCATTCTTTCAAGCAATCCGGTGCCTGAGCACCTTCTCCAAACGGGCTGGCCGTTGGGATGAGCGGCTAACTAAGGGGTTCGCCTTTTAGTGTCAAGCAGGTTTGGAGACAAAACCATGACAGTCCTGAAATTGTTTCGGAAAGCCTTCCCGATCCTCCCGGCAAATCGGCGACTCTGCCTTGCCTACGGAGCTCAGATCCGTTGCATCAGGTTTTCCACAAGCAGCCCGCACGGATGCCGCAGTGATGCCTGAAACGTCCCTGCCCGCGACAGAGCTTCGCAACGAAAGCTCGAATCGCATGCGCTCTCCCAGAGCCTGAAGTCCCTTGAGGCCGCCTCAGGCCTTGCCGGCATATTGCTCGTCGCTGACCTGCTCCAGCCAGTCTGCGACGCTGCCGTTCAATGCTTCCTGGATGGCGATATGGCTCATGGCGGTCTCGGGGCTTGCGCCATGCCAGTGCTTCTCGCCCGGCGGGAACCACACGACATCACCCGGGCGGATTTCCCTGATTTCCTCGCCCCATGTCTGAGCGAGGCCTCTGCCTGACGTAACGATCAGCGTCTGCCCCAGGGGGTGCGTATGCCAGGCGGTGCGCGCCCCTGGCTCGAAGGTCACGTGAGTGCCCCGCACGCGCGCTGGCTCCGGCGCCTCGACGAGCGGATCGAGACGAACTGAGCCGGTGAAATAATCGGCCTGGCCCTTCGCGGAAGGGCGCGAGCCCGCAGTCTTGATATCCATGATCTTTCCTGTTCTTCCGTCGCCTGCGGTTGAAGCGGTCGTGGACAAGGATATTTGATCGCAGCAGGCGAGCCAAGCGCCATCGGCAATTGCCGCCCTACCCGGCGCCTGCTACTGCGAGGGCCTTTCATCACGAACGGAGGATTTCCATGAAACATCATGCTTTTGGCCGCCTGCCCTTTACCGTCACCGATGTCGGCTTCGGCGCGTGGCAGATCGGCGGCTCCTGGGGCGATGTCAGCGAAGCGGACGGCCGCGCTGCCTTGAATGCCGCACTCGACGCCGGCATGACCTTCGTTGATACCGCCGACGTCTATGGCGACGGCCGCTCCGAAAAGATCATCGCCGATGTGCTGAAAGCGCGCGGCGGTGAACGTCCGATGGTTGCGACCAAGGCCGGCCGCCGTCTGAACCCGCATGTCACTGAGGGCTACACCAAGGCCAATCTGGAAGGCTTCATCGACCGCAGCCTCAAGAACCTGCAGGTGGACAGCCTCGATCTCGTGCAGCTCCACTGCCCGCCGACAGAAGTGCTCTATCGCCCGGAAGTTCTCGCAGGTCTGGACGAGTTGCAGAAAGCCGGCAAGATCAAGGGCTACGGCGTCAGCGTCGAGAAGGTCGAGGAAGCACTGAAAGCGATCGAATATCCCGGCGTCGTCAGCATCCAGATCATCTACAACATCTTCCGCCAGCGTCCCGATCATCTGTTCTTCAGCGAAGCCCGCCGCAAGAACGTGGCGATCATCGCCCGCGTGCCGCTCGCCAGCGGCCTGCTCTCTGGCAAGATCACCCGCGACACGAAGTTCGCAAGCGACGACCACCGCAACTTCAACCGAAATGGCGAGGCCTTCGATGTCGGCGAGACCTTCTCGGGCGTGCCCTTCGAGATCGGCCTGCAGGCGGTCGAGGAAGTGCGCAAGCTGGTGCCGGCGGATGTGAGCATGGCCGCCTTTGCGCTGCGTTGGATCCTGATGGCTGAGGCTGTCACCGTCGTCATCCCCGGCGCGCGCAATGCCGAGCAGGCCAAGGCTAATGCGGCCGCTGCCGATCTCGCGCCGCTTTCGGCTGACGTCATGACGGCGACACGCGAAATCTACAAGCGGCTGATCGCCCCGCATGTACACCAGCGCTGGTAGGCTCTGACAGACCATTCAGGCTCGACGCAACCTTCGGAGAAAGTGTCAGGCCGGAGCGATAGAAACGGCCGGGCAAAACCCGGCCTTTCCATTTTACGGGAATGCGAACTCAGTTCGTGGCGGTCAGGTTGACCGGGAAGAACAGGGTTTCGCCCGAGGAGTCGCTCACACCGTCATTGTCGGTCACGGCATAGGCCTTGCCCGATGCGTCGAAGGCGAAACCTTCCAGCTTGTCGAGCACGTAGCCATTGGTGGCCGACTTCAGGTCGCCGATGAAATCATGGGCTTCCGTCTTCTTGACGACAGGCAGTTCGCCCCCGAGCTTGCCCGGCTTCAGGTCGGAGATTGCGACCTTGTAGAGCTTCTTCAGCTTGGCCGCATCGCCGACGAGGTTGTCGCGCTCGATGATGTAGACGCTGTCGCCCTGAGCGGTGATTTCGGAGAGGCCAACCCAGCCGCTCTCGGTCTTGTCGAGCGGGTAGCGCACGCCGCCCCATTCCTTCTTCTTCGGGTTATAGGAGAGGAGCTTCACAAAGCCCTTCTCGTCATCGTTCCACTCGCGCTGAACGGCCATCCACAGCGTTGTATCGTCGCCAGTGCCGATGATCGTGACACCTTCGAAGCCGTAGCGGATTTCGTTGGCGAGCAGTTCCTTCGGCAGAGCGATCTCGGTCTTGATGTCGCCCTTGGCAGTGACGTTGTAGAGCGCATGCGGAACCAGGCGTTCGGTATAGCCTTCCGAAGCCAGCCAGAAGGAGCCGTCGGCGGCAACGGCGATGCCTTCGATGTCGAGCTTCTGGGCCGGAGCGCCGTCACGCTTGACGACAAGTGCGTCGGTGATGACGGCCGGCCTCTTGGTAGCGTCGATCGTGTAGATCGTCGGCTGCGAACCGAGGACGCTGTCGCTGACGGCGTAGAGCATGCCCGGCTTGCCCGGAACGGCGGCGAGGCCCGAAAGAGCTGCAAAGCCGATGGGGTTACCGTCCTTCTCGGCGGAGACGATATGCGGATAGGCCTTCTCGCCTTCGCCGCGCTCATAGATCATGACGTGCGAACGCGCACCGCCGTCTTTGCCGAGGTCGAGCTCGTTGGCGGTTGCAAGCAGGTTACGCTGCGGAATGGCGATCGCGCCTTCCGGAGAAATACCTGACGGCAGGATCTGCAGCAGTTCCGGATCGGCGCCCGTGTCCTTGTAGACACCGACGACGGAAGCGCGCTCGGCGAGCAGGAAGAACAGGTTGTCATCGCCGAACTTGGCCGCTTCGAGACCTTCCGGCTCGACGCCCTTCGACGAGGAGCGGCTTTCCGGATAGTGGCCGAGCGCGGCGACGGCACGCTCGAAGGAGCTGCCTGATTCGAAGAGGACCTTGCCGGTCTTGTCGAAGATGGTGAAGCCGCGCGAACCACCCTCATAATCGCCTTCGTTAGCGACGATGAGGCGGTTGTCGTCCAGCCACTTCACGGCATCCGGCTCGCGCAGGACGCCCTTCTTCTCGCCGGTGAATTTCAGGGCGCCGTCACGCTTGGTATCGATGCCCGAAAGGTCGACGCTGCCGGCGGTAAAGTGCGTCTTCACCGTGCCGGTCGTGCCGTCGAGAATGATGATCTCGTTGTTTTCCTGCAGGGTCAGGGCGATTTCGTTCTGGCTGTTGAAGGCAACGAATTCCGGCTCCGGATCCTCCGGGGCAACGCCAGCGAGGCCGGTCAGGGCGACGTGCTTGATCGTGCTGCAATCGACGGTGCCGTCGGTCTTGACCTGGAAGACGACGAGGTCGCCTGCCGGCATCTGCGGGATCTTGCCGTCATTGACCTCTTCGTCGCGCTCGTTTTCGATCGCGATAGTGCCGAGCGTCCTGTCCTTGTTGAGGGCGATCGAATCAGGTTGGCCGCCGAGATCGCAGGTCGCGTCGATCTTCTTCGTAGCGATATCGACGATCGCCAGACGGCCAGACGGCTTCTGCTTGCTTTCGCCGGTGTTGACGGCGACGAGCGCCTTGCCGGCTGCAGTCGTGACCGAGGTCGGCTCACCGTCCATCATCAGCGCGCCACCGGCCTTGGGTGCCTTGGCATCGATGATGTCGATGAAGCCGATCGCGCCGAGCGGGCTATCGCTGTAGATCAGCGTGTTGCCATCCTGCGAAGCGGTTATAATTTCGGCCGACGTGGCCGAAAGCTTGTCCTTGTCGGCCGGCAGGTTGGTCGCGACCGGGAAAGAGGCGATGCGGTTGAAAACCGGCTCAGCCGCTGCCGGGAAGGCAACGGATGCGAAAAGCGCGGCAGCGAGCGCAGCCTTGCGCGAAGACAATGTCATTGAAAATCCCCCAATGTCGAAAAAATCGAACAGAGGTTTTTTGCGGGACTGCCATGACAGACACATGACAGCCTGCGACATTTTGTACGGTTTGCGTCAGGCCGCCTGCCGTTCGCGACGCATCTCGCTGCGCATGATGAAGAGCGACGCGGCGAGGATAAGCGTAGCGCCCAGCCACAGATAACCAGCCGGCGCATAGCCGAAGAAAAGCCAGCCGGCGAACACATTCAGCGGCAACTTCAGGTCGTCGAAGGGCTGCACATAAGCGGCATCGGCGCTGGCATAGGCGAGCGTCAGCAGATATTGCGCCACGACCGTCAGAAGCCCCGCCAGAAGGAAGAGCGCAAGTGCTGCGCCCGTCGGCACCACAAAGCCCGCCGCGAGCGCCAGGCCACCATTGATCGGCGTCAGCAGCACCAGCAGCCAGACGGTGATCGTCTCCGGCTTCTCGATGCCGGTCAGGCTCTTGGTGATGAGCGAGGAGGCGCCCCAAAGCAAAGCCGAGATAACAGGCAGAAGTGCTGCCCAGGTGAAGCTGTCCGACCATGGCTGGAGGATGATCATGGCGCCGATAAAGCCGACACCTGTCGCCATCCAGCGAGCGGGGCCAACACGTTCACCGAGGAAAAGGCGTGCGCCGAGAATGATGAAGAAGGGCGAGGTCATGACGAGTGCGATCGCCTGCCAGATGGGCACCGAAGCGAGGCCGGAGACCCAGGCCTCGACGCCGAGCGCGGCAAAGACGACGCGCACGATATGCCGCCAGGGATAATCCGTGCGCATGGCAGAAAGGCCGACCTTGCGCAGGAAGGGCAACGAGAAAAGAAAAGCGAAGCCATATTGCCAGAAGGCTGCGGAGGCCGCCGGGAAGGCAAGCGTCATCGTGAGCCACTGGGTGACGACATTGAGGAGCGAGAAGACGACGCCTCCAAGCACCATGAAGGCTGCACCGGCGAAGGCGCGGGAATGCGAAACTGCAAGGGAATTCTGATTCATGTCTTCCATCCGGAATAGGGACCAAACATAAATCAGGACGCATGAGGCGACAGCACACAGACGCCGACAGATCCCTGCCCGCGCGCGGCCATGCTCATTCTCTTTCATCCGGACTCTAACCGTCGGCTCCGGAATCACACCGGATCTGCTGACCCTTCCCAAACCAAGGCTTGAGAAGGCGCTCGCGGGCTCAGGCCATAGCCCTTACCGCCGGTGGGGACTTTCACCCCGCCCTGAGAACATCACCGTCGTAAGACAAAGCGCTGCATGCCGCAAGCGGCCAAAACAAAAAGGGGTCCGGCGATGCCGAACCCCCTCGAAATCCTGCGCGGCCGTTCTCGTTTACGGCCGGCGGACAATCTCGTATCAGCCGTTGACGGCGTCCTTCAGGCCCTTGCCGGGCGTGAACTTCGGCACGTTGCGTGCCGGAATGTCGACTTCGGCGCCGGTCGACGGGTTGCGGCCCTTCGTGGCAGCGCGATGAGAAACCGTGAAGCTGCCGAAGCCAGCGAGACGGATGTCGCCCTTGTTCTTCAGCTCAGCCTGCACAACATCAAAAACTGCGTCTACGGCAGATGCTGCGTCAGACTTCGTCAGTCCAGCCTTTTCGGCTACTGCGGACACGAGTTCATTCTTGTTCATGTTTCCACCCCTTTCTAAATGGTTTGAAACAACTCAATCTGTAAGCTAGGCGCAGAAATCGCTTTCATCAGGCCCGCCGAGAACCCAAAAACCCTGCAAATCAAGGAAAAGCAAGCGTCTACATGACGTTTTCACAAAAAAGGCCGGCGTTTCCGCCGGCCTTTTTCAGGATTTGCAACAATTGGGCATAAATGTGGCCGCCAAAGCTCAATGAGCGATGGCTGCGCCTGCATCATCGAGCCCTTCGACAGTCGCGATGACGGGCGTTTCGACCGTGCCATCCCACTCGATCGGCTCGGGACGACGGACCAGCGCATGCTTGATCACTTCGCCCATGCGGGAGACCGGAATGATCTCCATGTTGTTCTTCACGTTGTCCGGAATCTCTGCCAGATCCTTGGCATTTTCTTCAGGAATCAGCACCTTCTTGATACCGCCGCGCAGTGCCGCGAGCAGCTTTTCCTTCAGGCCACCGATCGGCAGGACACGGCCGCGCAGGGTGATTTCACCCGTCATCGCCACATCCTTGTTGACCGGAATGCCGGTCATGATCGAGACGATCGCGGTTGCCATCGCGACACCGGCAGACGGACCATCCTTCGGCGTCGCGCCTTCCGGCACGTGCACGTGGATGTCGCTCTTGTCGAAGCGCGGCGGCTCAATGCCGAAATCGACGGCGCGCGAGCGAACATAAGATGCCGCTGCCGAGATCGATTCTTTCATCACTTCCTTCAGGTTGCCGGTGACGGTCATGCGGCCCTTGCCGGGCATCATGACGCCTTCGATCGTCAGCAGCTCGCCGCCGACTTCCGTCCAGGCAAGACCCGTGACTACGCCGACCTGATCCTCGCGCTCGGCTTCGCCGTGGCGGAAGCGCGGAACGCCAAGATAATCGTCGATGTTCGCTGCCGTGACGTGAACCGACTTCGTCTTGCCCTTGATGATCTCGGTGACCGCCTTGCGGGCGAGCTTCATCAATTCACGTTCGAAGTTACGGACACCCGCTTCGCGGGTGTACTGCTGGCTGATCGCCATCAGGGCATCGTCGCTGACAGAGAATTCACTCGGCTGCAGCGCATGTTCCTTGATGGCCTTCGGCAGCAGGTGCCGCTTGGCGATCTCGCGTTTTTCGTCTTCGGTGTAGCCGGCGATACGGATGATTTCCATGCGGTCCATCAGCGGAGCCGGGATGTTCAGCGTATTCGCCGTCGTGATGAACATCACGTCCGACAGGTCGTATTCGACTTCCAGGTAGTGGTCCATGAAGGTCGAGTTCTGGGCCGGATCGAGTACCTCGAGCAAAGCCGAAGACGGATCGCCGCGATAGTCCTGGCCGAGCTTGTCGATCTCATCGAGCAGGAAGAGCGGGTTGGACTTCTTCGCCTTCTTCATCGACTGGATGACCTTGCCGGGCATCGAACCGATATAGGTGCGGCGGTGACCGCGGATTTCGGCTTCGTCACGGACGCCGCCGAGAGCCATGCGGACATATTCACGGCCGGTTGCCTTGGCGATCGACTGGGCGAGCGAGGTCTTGCCGACGCCCGGAGGGCCGACGAGGCACAGGATGGGACCCTTGATCTTGGTGGCGCGAGCCTGAACCGCCAGATACTCGACGATGCGCTCCTTGACCTTTTCGAGACCGAAGTGATCGGCTTCGAGGATCTTCTCGGCATTGTTGAGATCGGCCTTGATCTTCGACTTCTTGCCCCAGGGAATACCGAGCAGCCAGTCCAGATAGTTGCGCACGACAGTGGCTTCAGCCGACATCGGGCTCATCTGGCGCAGCTTCTTCAGCTCCGCGTCAGCCTTCTCACGGGCTTCCTTGGACAGCTTGGTCTTGGCAATGCGCTCTTCCAGTTCGCTCATCTCGTCGCGGCCTTCCTCGCCGTCGCCGAGTTCCTTCTGGATCGCCTTCATCTGCTCATTCAGGTAGTATTCGCGCTGGGTCTTCTCCATCTGGCGCTTGACGCGCGAGCGGATGCGCTTTTCGACCTGCAGGACCGAGATCTCACCTTCCATGAAGCCGAGCGCCTTTTCGAGGCGGGCCTTGACGCTGGTGGTCTCCAGCATCTCCTGCTTCTCGGTGATCTTGATCGACAGGTGCGAGGCGACCGTATCGGCGAGCTTGGAATAGTCGTCGATCTGGCTGGCCGCACCGACAACCTCGGGCGAAATCTTCTTGTTGAGCTTCACGTAGCTCTCGAATTCCGACACGACGGAACGCGACAAGGCTTCCAGCTCGACCGGATCGTCATGCGGCTCTTCGAGCACATGGCCGAGGGCTTCGTAGAAATCCTCGCGGCTCGTATAGGTATCGATCTCGGCGCGGGCACGGCCTTCGACCAGAACCTTGACGGTGCCGTCAGGCAGCTTCAGGAGCTGCAGCACGTTTGCGACCGTACCGACGCGATGGATCGCAGACGGGTCCGGATCATCATCGCTAGCGTTGATCTGGGTGACCAGCATGATCTGCTTGTCGGAACCCATGACCTCTTCGAGCGCACGGATCGACTTTTCCCGTCCGACGAACAGCGGGACGATCATATGGGGGAATACCACGATGTCGCGCAGGGGGAGAACAGGATAGGCGGTGCTGGTGCTCGCTACAGACGTTTTCTTCGTCATTTTTATTCCTTTCCATCGTCCCGTTACCGGGCTCTTTGGCGCGGCCGCTTGGGACCGGCCGGCACTCTCACTTGTTGTTACAAGTGGAGGTTCTGACTACGCTTTTCAAGCCACGTTAACGCCCGCGTTCCACGGTTGTGACAGCTTTATTACATGGAACGCCAACACAATGAAGCGCCTATCTGGAGCGACGCTTACCATTTCCGAACCGCCTAAAATAACAACGCCAGCAACACGCTACGGAATCACAGCATCATTGCCAAGGGTCATCCTTTGCGCAATATCGGCGAAGGCTGTTTTCAACCTTGCTCGCAACTATTATCAGCGCCCGGCACCTGTTTTCAAATAGAAAGGGGCCTGCACAAGGCAAGCCCCTTAAAATATCGGTTCTCAGCTCAAGCTTCAGGCAGAAACGTTTGCCTTCTCGTCCTGGCGGTCGGCGTAGATATACAGCGGACGGGCCGAGCCGCGTGCGACCTCTTCGGAGATGACGACTTCACGAACGCCTTCCAGCGCCGGCAGTTCGAACATCGTGTCGAGCAGGATCTTTTCCATGATCGAACGCAGGCCGCGGGCGCCGGTCTTGCGGATGATCGCCTTGCGGGCGATTTCGCGCAGCGCGTCCTCGTGGAAGGACAGTTCCACGTCTTCCATCTCGAACAGACGCTGATACTGCTTGATCAGCGCGTTTTTCGGCTCGGACAGGATCTGGATCAGCGCATCCTCATCGAGGTCTTCCAGCGTCGCCAGAACCGGCAGACGGCCGATGAATTCCGGAATGAGGCCGAACTTGACCAGATCTTCCGGCTCCAGCTCGCGCAGCACTTCGCCGACGCGACGGTCGTCCTGGGCCTTGACGGTCGCACCGAAGCCGATCGAGGTCTTCTCGCCGCGGGCCGAGATGATCTTGTCGAGACCTGCGAAGGCGCCGCCGCAGATGAACAGGATGTTCGTCGTGTCGACCTGCAGGAATTCCTGCTGCGGATGCTTGCGGCCGCCCTGCGGCGGGACAGAGGCAACCGTGCCTTCCATGATCTTCAGAAGCGCCTGCTGCACGCCCTCGCCCGACACGTCGCGGGTGATGGACGGGTTGTCGGACTTGCGGGAGATCTTGTCGACTTCGTCGATATAGACGATGCCGCGCTGGGCGCGCTCGACATTGTAGTCCGCAGCCTGCAGAAGCTTCAGGATGATGTTTTCGACGTCTTCACCGACATAGCCGGCTTCCGTCAGCGTGGTCGCGTCGGCCATCGTGAAGGGAACGTCGATGATGCGGGCGAGCGTCTGGGCAAGATAGGTCTTGCCGCAGCCGGTCGGGCCGACCAGCATGATGTTCGACTTCGCCAATTCGACATCGCCATTCTTGGAGGCGTGCGCGAGACGCTTATAGTGGTTGTGAACGGCGACCGACAGGATCTTCTTCGCCTGACGCTGGCCGATGACATATTCGTCGAGGACCTTGATGATGTCCTGGGGCGTGGGGACGCCGTCACGGGACTTGACCATCGAGGACTTGTTCTCCTCGCGGATGATGTCCATGCACAATTCGACGCATTCATCGCAGATGAACACGGTCGGTCCGGCAATAAGCTTCCGGACTTCATGCTGGCTCTTTCCGCAGAAAGAACAATAGAGGGTGTTCTTACTGTCGCCGCCGTTGCTGCCGCTGACCTTGCTCATATCACTTTCCTTCCAGCACGCCGCATTTCGAACGCGAAATCGCGGTCCACTCAATCAGCTCCCTGGCAGCACTCCCTACCCGGAGTTCCTGCCGACAAGGGCTTCAGGGGGTACGAACCGGGCCCAATCAATCATGTCCGGGTACCGGCGGCAACGAATTCCCCTTCGAATGCCGAATGCTATGTCACAAAAATTCAACATAGCATTAATAGTTACTATTAGCGTCTCCGCCGCCAGATGAAACCCCTTGTTCAATCACAAATGGGATAGAACTGTGGCGGCGAAAACACCATCCCTATTAATTACTAGGCCTGATCGCCTTCCATTTCGATGCGCGAGGTCAGAACCTTGTCGATGACGCCCCAGGTCTGGGCCTCGTCCGCATCCATGAAATGGTCGCGATCAAGGGTCTTTTCGACTTCCTCATAGGTACGGCCCGTGTGCTTCACATAGACCTCGTTGAGGCGGCGCTTCATCTTCAGGATGTCGCGGGCATGACGCTCGATGTCCGATGCCTGGCCCTGGAAGCCGCCCGAAGGCTGGTGGACCATGATGCGGGAATTCGGCGTGGCGAAACGCATGTCCTTGTGGCCGGCGGCCAGAAGCAGCGAGCCCATGGAAGCGGCCTGACCGATACAAAGCGTCGAAACGGCCGGCTTGATGAACTGCATCGTATCGTAGATCGCCATGCCGGCGGTAACGACGCCGCCCGGCGAATTGATGTAGAGCGCAATTTCCTTCTTCGGGTTTTCGGCCTCGAGGAAGAGAAGCTGGGCGCAGACGAGTGTCGCCATATGGTCCTCGACAGGGCCTGTCAGGAAGATGATGCGTTCCTTGAGCAGGCGGGAATAGATGTCGTAGGAGCGTTCACCGCGATTGGTCTGTTCCACAACCATCGGCACGAGTGCCATAGCGGTATCGACTGGGTTTCTCATGTGCGTCCTTTTAACGTCTTTCCGGCGAAAGCCGGGAATCAAAGAAAAATGCCTTGTCCCTACATAGAGTGTCCCAGCCCCCCTCTTCAAGACACGCATAAGGATAACGTTAAGAAGCGGGCGCGACATATGGCTTTGACATTTCCCTATCCCGTTTCTCCCAAACGCCTGTTAACGGCGAGGCCAGACCTTTGGCTCTCACAGTTTTTCTCTGCGACAGGATGAAGGAAGGCTTACCGCACTCGACGGATCTCACGGGTATTTACCGGGTGGAAAGCTTACTGGCAGATATCGACGAAATTGCCGAGCGCAGATCTGTGCCATTAATCAAACAGCGAGCTTCTTCGGCAAGGATGCGGCCAATTCTCAAGGGGTTGCTGCCGTGTTCAATGTCACTACAGGTCTGTCCATCTGGTGTTCCGAAGCCCTTACGCTGGCTCTGGTTCTGTTCGTGGCCTGGCGCCACAACCAGAAAAGCGGTGCCTACCTTTATTGGGGGCTCGGCTTTCTGTTCAGCGGCATCGGCTTTGCGCTGGCTGCGGTCCGCGGCGAAATCCCCGACCTGCTTTCCATCGAGATCGGCAATGCCATCGCCCTGCTCGGACAAAGTGCCTGGGTGGCCGGCTTCCTGGCG
This sequence comes from Rhizobium sp. CF142, assembly GCF_000281145.1. NCBI lineage: Bacteria > Pseudomonadati > Pseudomonadota > Alphaproteobacteria > Hyphomicrobiales > Rhizobiaceae > Rhizobium > Rhizobium sp. CF142. Next base: position 11,723 of record NZ_AJWE01000091.1, read on the forward strand.
CTCGACCGCAAGAAGACGGAATGGTGGGCGCTGCTGCCGCCGGCAATCTGGCTTGCAGGCGTCTTCCTGCCCTGGATCAACGAGGATTATTCCAACCGGGTCATTCTCTACAATCTTTCCTCGGCAACCGGCGCCACTGCGCTTGCCATGGCGGTCGCCACCGGCGATATCCATCGCGAGCGCACGCGCATCATGCTGATGGCCGTCTTCGTGCTGCAGGCCTTCCTCTGCTTCGGCGTGGCGCTGACAATGGCGCTTATTCTGCCTTCGGATGGGCAGGCGACGAATTTCAGCGGCGCGGCCGCCATGGCCAGCGCCTTCCTGCTTACCATCGCCTTCGCGCTCACCTGCCGCCTCATCATGGAACGGTCGGAACGCCACCTGCGCCTCCTGACACTGACGGATGCGTTGACCGGCGTTCTGAACCGCCGCGGACTGCTTGGCTATTTCGACAAGATCCAGGAAAAGGCGCATGACGATCAGCATCAGGTCGGCGTCATCCTCTTCGACCTCGACCATTTCAAGCGCGTCAACGATCGCTTCGGCCATCAGTCGGGCGATGCCGTCCTCACCGCCTTCGCCCGCCTTGCCCGTCAGTATATCCCGAACAATATCTTCGGCCGCATGGGCGGTGAGGAATTCGCAGCCTTCGTGACCGTCCGCGACCAGACGGAAGCGGAAGCGCTGGCGGAATCGATCCGCGCCGAATTCTGCCGCCTACCGGTCAGCACGGGCGAGGCACTGATCCCCGCCACCGTCAGCGTCGGCATCGCGCTTTCCTCGGCGATCGAAGCCAATATCGACCGGCTGGTGTCGGCCGCCGACCGGGCGCTCTATTCGGCGAAAGCTGCCGGCCGCAACTGCACGGTCGTCTTCGGCGAGGAAGAAGCGGCGGCACCCGCGCCTGGCGAGCCGAACTCCCATGCCGGCGAACTCGTGCCGACCGTCGACGATCAGGTGGAAGCATTGCGCCGCATGGGTGTACTTTCGCGCGCCGGATAGGGCATTTCCGTTTTTCTTCGAACCACGGAAATGCTCTATCCTTTTGTTTTTACGCAATTCCGGACGCAAAACCGCTGCACACTTTTGCTGGAATTGCTGTAAACCGCCATCTTTTCGAGGCAAGGCAAATCCGCTAAGCCTCTGCCCATGATGATACCGCCCTTCCTCAAGATCGATCCAGCCACCCGCCATGTGTCGCTCGACGGCAGCGACCCGGCCTTCTACGGCAACCCGAACGCGGTCTATGCCGCGCTCCATGCCCATTGTCCCACCTTCTACTGGGAACAGCAGAAGCAGTGGTTCGTTACCGGCTACGATCATGTGAACGGGCTGCTGCGCGACCGCCGGTTCGGCCGGCAGATCCTGCATATTGCCAGCCGCGAGGAACTCGGCCTGCCCGAGCCCGAGCCGCATATCGCCGCCTTCGATCTCGCCGAGCGCTATTCGCTGCTGGAACTGGAGCCGCCGGAACACACGCGGCTGCGCACCCTCGTCAACCGCGCCTTCGTCTCGCGCCATGTCGAGAAGATGAAGCCGGAAATCGAAGAACTTGCCAACAGGCTGATCGATACTTTTGCCGACAAGGGAGAAGGCGAGCTTCTCTCGGCCTTTGCCGATATCATCCCGGTGACGATGATCGCCCGCATGATCGGCATTCCCGAAGACATGGGGCCGCAGCTCCTCAAGTGGTCGCATGCCTATGTGCGCATGTACATGTTCGGGCGCACCCGCGCAGACGAAGATGCTGCCGAGCAGGCGGCACGGGAATTTTCCGATTATGTGAAGACGGTCATTGCCGAACGCCGGGCCGAACCGCGCGACGACCTCCTGACGCATATGATCCATACCGAGCACAAGGGCCAGTACCTGACGGAAGACGAGCTCGTTTCGACGACCATCGTGCTGCTCAATGCCGGCCATGAGGCGACGGTCCACCAGATCGGCAATTCGGTGCGCATTATTCTCGACAGCGGATACGATCCGGCCGCGCTTTTTCGCGACGAGGCCGCCACCGAGCGCACGGTCGAGGAGTCGCTGCGCATCTGCGCGCCCGTCCACATCTTCCAGCGCTGGGCGCTCGAGCCTGCCGAGATAGACGGCATCGCGTTCAAGCGCGGTGACAAGGTGAGCATGATCCTGGCCGCCGCCAATCTCGATCCGGCGAAATTCAGCGATCCCCTCGCCTTCAAGCCCGACCGAAACGAGGCTCCCAACCTCTCCTTCGGCGCCGGCATCCATTTCTGCATCGGCGCGCCGCTCGCCCGGCTGGAGCTCAATATCGTCCTGCCGATCCTCTTCAAGCGGCTGCCGGGGCTGAAGATTGCGAAACCGCCTGTCGTCAAGGACGTCTATCATTTCCACGGCCTCGATCGCCTGGATCTCGTCTGGTAAGCAGCCACACCCGACTTCTTTGAAGCGAAGCCTCGGCTCGGATCATCAAGAACCGCGCGATTGGGTCGGGTGGAGGGGGTGGAGGGGGTTCAGAGCGTATTTCCAAGAGTAGCCGCAAGCGTTGCTATACCGCCCCTATAAATGCCGGCATAAGTGGCTTCCGGCAGGTTTGGTCAAACAACCCCCTCCACCCCCTCCATTCAATTTAAATCTATATATACCAATGACTTGAACTGGAGGGTGTTACCCCCTCCAAACGCCCTCCACGAACGTTAACCCCCTCCACCGAGCCTCCATTTCGGACACACGAAGGGCGCTCTCTTCTTCAATTCGGGCATCTTGTGGAGGGGGTTACCTGAGTGGAGGGGGCTCGATACGAAGCAACCCCCTCCACTTCAGGCATGCCGCGCGTAGCAAGCGAATGCGAAAGATTCGCCGCACGCCTTAGGCATCCCACAACGAAATCGGCCGGCGTGCTGATCGCGCGCCGGCCGTTTCCTTGCTGCGAAGGGGAAGTCGTATCAGCCGTAACGGCCGGTAATGTAGTCTTCCGTGCGCTTGACTTTCGGCGACTGGAAGATCTGCGCCGTCGGGCCGTATTCGATCAACTCGCCAAGATACATGAAGGCGGTGTTATCGGAGATGCGGCTTGCCTGCTGCATGTTGTGGGTGACGATGACGATCGTGAACTCGCCCTTCAGCTGCGCGATCAGTTCTTCGACCTTGGCAGTCGAGATCGGGTCGAGGGCCGAGGTCGGCTCGTCGAGGAGCAGGACTTCCGGGCGCAGCGCCACGCCGCGGGCGATGCAGAGCCGCTGCTGCTGGCCGCCGGAAAGGCCGAGGCCGCTGCCCTTCAGCTTGTCCTTGACCTCATCCCACAGGGCGGCCTGACGCAGCGCCTGCTCGACGCGGACGTCCATGTCGGCCTTGTTGAGACGCTCATGGTGGCGAATGCCGTAGGCGATGTTGTCATAGATCGACATCGGGAACGGCACCGGCTTCTGGAACACCATGCCGACGCGGGCGCGCAGTTCGTTCATCGAGAAGCTCGGGTCGAGGATGTTCTTGCCGTCGAGCTTGATCGAGCCTGTGGCACGCATCTTCGGATAGAGCATGTAGATGCGGTTCAGGATGCGCAGCAACGTGGACTTGCCACAGCCGGACGGACCGATCAGGGCGGAAACCTGACGCTCCGGGAAGTTCAGGCTTACGTCCTTGATCGCGTGGGCGTCGCCGTAATAGAAATTGACTTTATCGAGAGAGATCTTGTCTTTGGCCATCGGCTTTTCCGACTTGCTGGCGGCGTCGAAAGTGTCTTGGGACTGAAGCATCATTTCCCACCTTTTCGGTTCAGGACGGAGCGCGATACCACGCTCAGGATTAGAACGAAGGCCGTCATCACGAAGGCACCGGCCCAGGCGAGATTTTGCCATTGCTCATAGGGGCTCATGGCGAACTGGAAGATGACGACGGGAATGTTCGCCATCGGCTGCGACATATCCAGGCTCCAGTACTGGTTGTTCAGAGCAGTGAACAGAAGCGGCGCGGTTTCGCCCGAAATGCGGGCGATCGCGAGCAGGATACCGGTGAGGATGCCCGTGGAGGCGGCGCGATAGAGGACGTTGACTGTTACCTTCCAGCGCGGGATACCGAGCGAAAGCGCTGCCTCGCGCATGACATCGGGTACCAGCCGCAGCATCTCGTCGGTCGTGCGCACGACGACCGGCAGGAAGATGAAGGCGAGCGCAATGCCGCCGGCAAAGCCGGAGAAGCGTGAGGTCGGGCGGACGACCACTTCATAGACGAACAAACCGATGATGATCGACGGCGCCGAAAGCAGGATATCGTTGACGAAGCGGATGGCCTCGCCGATCTTCTTGCCGCGGCTGAATTCCGACAGATAGGTGCCGGCCAATACGCCGATCGGCGTGCCGATGATGACGGCGAGCACCACCATCAGCAGGCTGCCCATGAAGGCGTTGGCGAGACCGCCGCCGTCTTCGCCGGGCGGCGGCGTCATTTCCGTGAGAAGGCTGGGGCTCAACGCCGACAGGCCGTGGACCAGCGTCGTCCAGAGGATCCACACCAGAAAGACCAGGCCAAGCACGGTGGCGATACCGCAAAGCGTCAGCGCGATCAGGCTGCCCATCTGGCGGCGGCGGTAAAGGGAACCCGAATAGGTAGCCATGATCATTCTCCCCTCTGTTTTGCCATGCGCACCAGCATGAGCTTGGCGGCCGCCAGAACGATGAAGGTTACGACGAAGAGAATGAGGCCAAGGGCTGCGAGCGAGGACCGGTAGAGGTCGTCCGACGCCTCGGCAAACTCGTTGGCAAGCGTTGCCGCAATCGAGGTGCCCGGCTCCATCAGCGACACCGCAATGTTATGGGTGTTGCCGAGCACGAAGGTGACCGCCATGGTCTCGCCGAGCGCGCGGCCCAGACCAAGGAAGATGCCACCGACGACGGCCGTGCGGGTGTGCGGGATGACGATGTCGCGCACCACTTCCCACTTTGTCGAACCAAGCGCATAGGCCGATTCCTTCAGCTGCGCGGGGACGACCAGGAAGACGTCGCGCATGACCGAGGAGATGAAGGGGATGATCATGATCGCCAGAACAATGCCTGATGTCAGCATGCCGATGCCGAGCGGAGCACCCGAAAACAGCGCGCCGACCAGCGGGATCGGACCCAGCCAGTCGATGAGCACCGGCTGGATGTAATCCGACATGAAGGGAGCGAAGGTGAAAAGGCCCCACATGCCGTAAATGATCGAGGGGATGCCGGCAAGAAGCTCGACGGCGCCGCCGATCGGTCCGCGAATGGAGCGCGGCGCAACTTCGGTAATGAAAACCGCGATGCCAAGGCTGACGGGAACACCGATGATCATCGCGAGAGCCGAGGTGACCAGCGTGCCGTAGATCGGCACCAGACCTGCGAATTGCTGAGCAACCGGATCCCATTCCGTGCCAGTCAAGAAGCCGAAGCCGAAGGTGCGGAAGGCAAGAAGCCCGCCCATGGCCATGGAGATCGCCGCTGCCAGCAGGGCGGCCAAAACAAACAGGCCGCAGCCCAAAACTATCCAATAAAAAATACGATCGCCTGCGGCGCCGTCGCGGCGCTTCACGCCCGCGGTGTCGGCGGGCAGCGATGCCAATGCTTCGCTCATGTCCGTACGCTCTGCTGCTTTGAGGGGTGGGCGGAAAGCTTGGCTTTCCGCCCCGACCGCAGTTTCGTCAGGATCAGCTCTTGAAAGAGGCCGTCCAGTAATCTTCGATCTGCTTCACCAGCGTGTCCGGAAGCGGAACGTAGTCGAGCGAGGAAGCTTCCTTCTGGCCCTTTTCGAGAGCCCACTTGAAGAAGGAGAAAGCAGCCTTGGAGCGCTCGGCGTCCTTCGGCTCCTTGTACATGATGGCCCAGGTGGTTGCCGTGATCGGCCAGGCCTTTTCGCCCGGAGCGTTGGTCATGATCAGATAGAAATCCTGAGCCTTGCCCCATTCTGCGCTTGCAGCGGCAGCCGAGAAGCTTTCAGCGTTCGGCTTCGGGTACTGGCCGGCAGCGTTCTGGATGAGAACGTAGGGCAGCTTGTTCTGCAGGGCGTAGGCGTATTCAACGTAACCGATCGAGTCCTTGACGCGGGTAACGTAAGCGGCAACGCCTTCGTTGCCCTTGCCGCCGATACCAACAGGCCAGTTGACGGCAGTGCCTTCACCAACCTTCGACTTCCAGTCCGGGTTTACCTTCGAGAAGAAGTTCGTCCAGTTGAAAGAGGTGCCCGAGCCGTCTGAACGGTGAACGACGGCGATCTGGCTGTCGGGCAGCTTCAGGCCCGGGTTCAGATCGGCGATGGCCTTGTCGTTCCACTTGGTGACGTTGCCAAGGTAGATGTCAGCGAGGACCTTGCCGGAGAGCTTCAGTTCGCCTGATTTGATGCCCTTGACGTTGATGACGGGAACGATGCCGCCGACAACGAGCGGGAACTGGCCAAAGCCGCCAGCCGTCAGGTCTTCCGGCTTGAGCGGGGCGTCAGAAGCGCCGAAGTCAACCGTAGCAGCCTTGATCTGGGCAATACCGCCACCCGAACCGATCGACTGGTAGTTCAGCTTGTCGCCGGTTTCCTTGTTGTAGTCTGCCGACCACTTCGAAAGAACCGGATAGACGAAGGTGGAACCAGCGCCGGTAATGTCGGCAGCGGAGGCCGAGACTGCCAGAGCGGCAACCAGGCCGGCGCCGAGGCAGGCCGAAAGAAGTTTCTTGGTGAGCATTTGCGACTCTTCCCTGATGGAACTAGAGGACGACGAGGCTCGGCGCCATGGAGGGGGTGTCCACTGTCGGGGGCGCTGAATTTCCTCGTCACGGGAAGGCGGCTAGGCGTCTATTATTACAGTTTGATGACAGTTTGTGACGGGTGACACGAAATGCAAAGCTGTGCATAAGTCGCTGAAGTCACTGACTTTCCTAATGAATCGCGCGCTGACAAAGCCTTGGCGAATGAGGTGCGGCCCTATTGCCGCAGGGCTGTGGTCGATTGCCGCAGCTATGCGTGAAAATGTCGTTTTCAGACGCCAAAATGCTCCGAGGACCGGACGACCACCAAAGTGTGGTGCCGCAATCTACGCAGCATGCTCTTGAAGCTTGCTGGATATGTCGAGTGCCGACATAGGTTTTCCGATCAGATAGCCTTGCAGCTGGTCGCAGCCGGCCTCACGCAGGATCGCCGCCTGACGCGTATTCTCGATACCTTCAGCTGTGACGGGAATCTGCAGAGCGGTTGCCAGGGAGATGGTGGCTCTCAGAACATCGGCGCCATTCGAGGCTTGGTCGAGAGCGGACACGAGCGAACGGTCGATCTTCATGCGATCAAACCCGAACTGCCGCAATGCGCCGATGCTTGCATAGCCGCAGCCAAAATCATCAAGCGCGAATTTTATACCGACCTGTTTAAGGTGATCTATCGACCTGCGGGCCTGTTCCGGATTTGTCATCAGGACGCCTTCAGTGATCTCCAATGTCAGACGCTTCGGATCGAAATCGAGCTCCTGCAGGAGCGAGATCACTTCGGCGGCGAATTCCGGATTGCAGAGTTGGACCGGCGAAACGTTCACGGACAATGCCAGACCAGGCCAGTTCTTGGCATGCCCGACCGATGTTTTCAGCATGTGAACGCCAAGTGCATCGATGAGGCCGCACCTTTCGGCGAGCGGGATGAAAATCTCGGGGCTTATGTTCCCCGTTGGAGTTCGCCAACGCGCCAGTGCTTCAAGACCATTAATAGTGCCTGTCGCAGCAGAGACGAGAGGCTGGAAAAAGGCTTCGATCGCACCGGTGCTGATGGCGCTCTTCAACAAAGCTTCCATTTCGGCGACCCTTTGGCGTTCCCGATCCAGCTCTGGGTCGTATTCGATCGCCCGGCCTCTGCCGTTTGCCTTGGCGCGATAGAGCGCCATATCCGCCCTGCGGAGAAGCTCCAGGGGCGACACGTCTCCGTCACATGCGGCAACTCCGATGCTTGCACCAACTTCGATCGTTCGCCCTTCGATTTTGAAGGGCTCGGTGAACAGCGCCAGAATGGTCTCTTCTATCTCTCCACGCGCGGCGGTTCCAATCTGCACCAGCGCAAACTCGTCGCCTCCCAGCCGGGCCGCCGCAACGACTTCAGGGTGACAGGCGATCAGGGCGTTCGAGACGATCCGGATCAGATCATCCCCTACCGCGTGCCCCCAGGCGTCATTGACTGCCTTGAAGCCATCGAGATCGACCAGATAGAGCCGGGGTGGCGCAACATCGGTGTCTTCCAGCTCTTCCAGCAGTGCGAGAAGCCCATGCCTGTTCAACAGGCCGCTCAGGCTATCGTGGTTCGCCTCGAAAATCGCCACTTGCGCCAATTGGCGCAGGCGGCGCGCCTCGAATGCGCCTACCAGCAGAACGCCCCCCAGGAACATCACAAGGATGATGACAGCGGCCGCAACGTAAGGATAGACTTGGTGAAACACGGCGGTTCCGGGCGCTTTGCTGGGCCAGACAAGGTGGCCGATGACGCCACCTCCTATGTCCGTGATCGGCGTGTTCAGAAGGCCCGACTCGGGCGCGGCGGCAAGACGTAACCCTTCGAGTTCGTGCTCGTCCGAAAAAGTGTCGAGAACTTCCGACGTGAGATCCTTGTAGAGGCTCAGCACACTCAGCTTCGGAAGCTCGCCTTCTGCGGTGAAAGGCTGGATTGCCTGTGACACAATCAGCGCGATGCCCGTTTCGGTCCGGATGAAATTGACCACCGGCGCCTGTCCGGCATCGGCAGCCTTATTGATCTGCTGGAAAAAGCCTTCGCCGAAAAAGGCGCTCGGCTGGAAGGGCTTGCCTTTGGCATATGCGGAGACGATCGAAGAGCGATCAGGGCCGATCACGACCGCACCGTCATAGAGCGGGTAATCCGCTGTGGTTTTGCCCCAGTTCTCATAGGCCCAACCCACGGCGTCAGGAGATGAGATCGCCTTATAGGCATCATCCCATACGGCGTTGTCCGTGGTTGTCGCGCTCAAACGATTGACAAAGGCCGAGATCGCTGCGCGGGCAGCGCGCGTAGCCCTAGCATCATCGATCTCGTTTGCAGATCGGGTCATTGTGGCGACGACATGGGCCGTGAGGCCCGTCAGCACGAGAGCGACGACGAGGAAGAAAATGGTTGTCGCAATGATGGAAGACGCTTGGGTCCGAACGTGCCTACCCGCAAGATTCGACGACATGCCAATCCCGAAAAGATGAATTGCAAGGGCATGTCTTTGGTGACGGCAGGAGACATCATGTCCGCAATGCGCTGCAGATGAGGTTTAGCATTTGATGATGTAGACACTCTTAATGCGAACGATCAAAAACCGTCTATCCGGGCCGGCGCTCAGACCTTGATCACATAGTCCTTGCGAGTCGTTTCAACGACTTCCCAGGTTCCCTTAAAGCCCGGCCTGAGGATAAGGCGATCGCCAGCCCTGAGATGGATCGGCTCACCGCCATCCTCGGTCACGATCGAATGGCCGGAAAGCAGGCTGAAATATTCCCATTCCTCATAGACGATCCGCCACTTGCCGGGCGTTGCCTCCCAGATACCGGCATAGAGACCGCCGTCGGCCTCCTCGAGATTCCAGGTGCGAAATTGCGGATTGCCGGAAATGATGCGCTCGGCGGCGGGAGCGCCGACTTCCGGTTCGACGCCGTCGATATCGAAGGAGATCGTGTTTGCCATGGTCACCTTTTCTCCGGTCCGCGTCGTCGAACGACGGCGACGTCTTATCCTCGTGCCCCAAATGAGCGCGCCAGCCGCTGTGAGACATAGCGAACGAAATCAGCGCCCGACTCTATTCGAATCGCACGCTGATCCTATGGCTGTATCCCGACAAACGTAGGCTGCAAAATTACAAACCTTTGCTGCGGAGGACACTCAGCGTTCTTCGCAGCCGTTTGGCGTGTCGCTTAAAGGCAGTATTAGCACAAATTGATATATATCCGAGAGCGTTGCTCTATGTGAAAATGCCTCCCCTAACACCACAAGGGAGGCATCCATGAAGCCTTTTTGTGTCGCATTGACGATTTGCCTGCTGTTCAGCATGTCGGCAAGTCACTACATCCCCCTTCCAGGTTATGCGTTCAGGACAGACCCGACTTGCCACCGCACCGTCTCTAAACTCCAGTTCGACAGGAAATGCGATTGGCCGAGAGTCGGAATAAAAGACTTTTCGCAGCCGAACCAGTTTGGCTTCGGGCTCTAAATGGCCCAATTAAACAAAGTCTATCGCCGCCTTGCGATAAGTTCTAGCCCACCTGCAGAGGCGATCAGAACCAAGTTCGGATTGAGGCCGTCAAATTCAACTGCCAAATAGCGGAAAAACTGTTCAACGGATCACCCAGGAAGCTTTCATGCTAGATTGGCGTTCCAGAAATCCACCATCTCGAGCGAAACAGCCATGGCAGTAGGAAAGCGTTGCTGCGAGGGACGCTTAGATCTTCGACAGCGACTGTTCGAGATCGGCGATGATGTCTTTCACATCCTCGATGCCAACGGAGAGGCGCACCACGTCCGGCCCGGCACCTGCGGCGATCCTCTGCTCGTCGGTCAGCTGTCGGTGCGTGGTGGAGGCCGGATGGATCACCAGGGAGCGCGTATCGCCGATATTGGCAAGATGCGAGAAAAGCTCCAGTCCCTCGACCAGAGCCTTGCCGGCCTCGTAGCCGCCCTTGACGCCGAAGGTGAAGACCGAGCCGGCCCCCTTCGGCGAGTAGCGCTGCTGCAGGGCGTGGTTCGGGTCGTCCTCCAAACCGGCATAGTTGACCCAGGCGATCTTGGAATGGGCCTTCAGCCATTTGGCGACATCAATCGCATTATCGCTATGGCGCTGCATGCGCAGCGGCAGCGTCTCGATGCCGGTCTGGATCAGGAACGCGTTGAAGGGCGAGATGGCGGGGCCGAGGTCGCGAAGGCCTAACACGCGGCAGGCGATCGCGAAGGCAAAGTTGCCGAAGGTCTGGTGCAGCACGACGCCGTTATATTCCGGCCGCGGGGTGGAGAGCATCGGATAGTTGCCGGTCTTCGACCAATCGAAGGTGCCGCCATCGACGATGATGCCGCCCATGGAATTGCCGTGACCACCGAGGAACTTGGTCAGCGAATGCACGACGATATCGGCACCGTGCTCGATCGGCCGGATGAGATAGGGTGTTGCCATGGTGTTGTCGACGATCAGCGGCAGGTCGTGACGGTGGGCGATTTCGGCGATCGCAGCGATATCGACAAAAGTACCACCGGGATTGGCAAGGCTCTCGATGAAGATCGCCCGGGTCTTGTCGTCGATCTTGCTCTCGAAATCACCGGGGCTCTCAGGGTCAGCCCAGCGCACCTGCCAGCCGAAATTCTCGAAGGCGTGGCCGAACTGGTTGATCGAACCGCCATAGAGGCGGCGGGCGGCGACGAAATTCTCGCCCGGACGCATCAGCGTATGGAAGACGATCATCTGCGCGGCATGGCCGGAGGCGACCGCAAGCGCTGCCGTGCCGCCTTCAAGCGCCGCGACGCGTTCCTCCAGAACCGCCTGGGTGGGGTTCATGATGCGGCTATAGATATTGCCGAACTGCTGCAGGCCGAAAAGGGCTGCGGCATGGTCGGAATCGTTGAAGACGAAGGCCGTCGTCTGGTAGATCGGTGTAATCCGCGCGCCGGTCGCCGGATCGGGCTGCGCGCCCGCATGGATCGCCAGCGTGTTGAATCCCGGATCGTTTTTGGCCATGTCGTCCTCCCGTACAATTGTTGACGGGCGCGATCATAGCCGCTCGAATGTGAAAGTTAACCGCGATCTTTTTCAACCGCGGCGCGTTCCGAGGAAAATCCGTTCTGCCCGACCGCGTCAGCCGAAAAGACGCGGATATTCGATCGCCGGGCAACGGTTCATGACGACCTTGATGCCGCCGGCTTCGGCCTTGGCGGCGGCCGCGTCATCGCTTACGCCGAGCTGCGCCCACACAACCTGCGGGCGGGGCTCGAGTGCCAGCGCTTCGTCCACCACCCCATCAAGATATTCGGATGCGCGGAAGACATCGACCATGTCGACCGGTTCGGGAATGTCGGCGAGACGTGCGTAAACGGTCTGGCCCTGAATCTGCTTGCCCGCCTGCCCCGGATTGACGGGAATGACCTTGTATCCGCGCGACAGGAGATAGCCCATGACACCATTGCTCGGCCGGGCCGGATTGGGCGAAGCCCCCGTCAGCGCGATGGTTTTGACCGATTTCAGAATGCCGGAAAGATAGTCGTCGGCGTAGGCATCATGGTTCATATCTGGTGTCTCCGGTCTGGTGTCTTCAGGGGGCGGATTTGACAGTCGCGATTCATCGAAACCGGGCGGCTCGTTTCGACGTATATATAGGTGCCGGAAATATCAGGGAGAAATTATGCCATGAAAAAAATAATCCTTGCGCTCGCGCTCGTGCTAGCTGCCTCGCCGACGCTTGCGATCTCACGCTACAATCCGCTTGCCATGAGCTGCCAGAGCGTGCGGGCGGCGATCCACAACGAAGGCGCCGTCATCTTTCGCTATACCTCGCCGCGCGGCCTTCCTCTCTACGATCGCTATGTCCGCAACAGCTACTATTGCGACGCGACCGATTATGCGGAATGGACGAGCGTTCCCTCCAAGGACAACCCCAAGTGCCGGGTGCTGAACTGCCAGAACATCGACAACCTGGACGGGATGCTGCTCATTCCACACTATAGTCTCTAATTCGACCTTCATTCGGAATTGTGAATATTATCGGTCCCTTCGCACATGCGAAAGGACCGGGGCGTCAATCTTAGGACACAAAATATCTACTGCACCCCTATTGGTTGTTAATTTATAATCGTTTCAAAGTTATAGAATAATGTCTATATTTCAGCATCATAGGATTGTCGACACTCTCTTTCTACAGAAGAATTTCACCTTTCATACATAATTTGATCACCATATGTTCACGCGTCCATTAGCGACATCTCATAGTTGTGTGAGCTGAGCGTAATTGAACGTATTTCGAGCGCACGCAAAAATTGCTACAACGATGGGCAATTGTTCACCTGATCAATCCATGCTATTGAAAATTCGACCGTGCGGAGTACACCTTCCAGGGCAAATCACGCAAACCCAGGTTGTTATTTCAAGGCAGGTTCAAACGGGAAAGCTGTGATGTTTTCCCTATCTTGTTGCACTGCTCCTGGACCATCCACTTTGCCCCTCGACGTTCTTCTTCTCGTCCTTTTCGGTGCTCTTCTGCATGCGACATGGAATGCCATCATCAAAGCCGGCAAGGACAAGTCGCTTGATGCGGCGCTGATCTCTGCGGGCGGCGCGGTCGCCTCGCTCCCTTTCCTGCCGTTGCTCCCTCTGCCGCAGCCGCAGGCCTGGCCGTTCATCGGCGCTTCCGCCATCCTGCAATTTGCCTATTTCCAGCTGGTCGCCGCCGCCTATAGGGCCGGCGATATCGGCTTGGTCTATCCGCTGATGCGTGGCGGCGCACCCCTGCTCATCGTCGCCACCAGCGGCTTCATCCTGGGAGAGCATCTGACGGGTGGCGCGCTTGCCGGAACCATGACGATCTGCGTTGGCATCCTCACCCTCGCCTTCGAAGCCCGCCACGGCAGCCGCCACGCGATCATGCTGGCGCTGATCAACGCCTGCGTCATCGCCACCTATACCTATGTGGACGGCATCGGCGCCCGGCTTTCGGGCAATGCGGTTTCCTACACGCTGTGGATGTCGCTTCTGCCACCGGTTCTGCTCTTTGCCTGGGCGCTTTCACAGCGCGGTCTGGTAATTGTCGCCACTCACGTCAGGCGCAACTGGTGGCGCGGGCTGATCGGCGGCGCGGGCTCGATCGCCTCCTACGGGCTGGCGCTCTGGGCGATGACGAAGGCCCCGGTTGCGACGGTGGCGGCGCTGCGGGAAACCGCCATCCTGTTTGCGCTTGTCATCTCGGTTCTGGTGCTGAAGGAGAAGGCCAGTGTCTGGCGCTACCTCGCCGGCATTATCATCGCGCTCGGCGGGCTGCTCCTGAAGCTTGGCTAATCACTCGCCCTTCCATTCGGGCGTGCGCTTGCCGAGGAAGGCGCCGATGCCCTCTTGCGCATCGCTGGTCAGCATGCTGTCGACCATCACGCTTGCGGCATAGTCATAGGCTTCCGCGACGGGCATTTCGAGCTGCTTGTAAAAGGCTTCCTTGCCGATCCTCAGCGCCTGCGGCGACTTCGAAGCGATGGCGGAAGCGTATTTGTTGACCACCTGCGTGAGGTATTGCTTCGGCACGATACGGTTCACCAGGCCGAAATCCTTTGCAGTCGAGGCGTCGATCGTCTCGCCCGTCAGCAACATTTCCATCGCCTGCTTGCGGTGGGCGGCGCGCGCAACAGCGACAGCCGGCGTCGAGCAGAAAAGCCCAATATTGACGCCTGGCGTGCAGAAGGTGGACGTATCCGTGCAGATCGCAAGATCGCAGCTTGCGACGAGCTGGCAGCCCGCTGCGGTCGCGAGCCCATCGATCTCGGCGATAACGGGCTTCGGCAGGCGGCTGATCTCCAGCATCAGGTCGGCGGCCAGTGCAAAAGTCTCTTCGAAGAAAGCGACACCATCGTCCTCGTCGACGCGATGGGCGGTCAGTTCCTTGAGGTCATGACCGGCGGAAAAGACATTGCCTGTCGAAGCGATGACGACGATGCGTACGTCCTCGTCGTCTGCCGCCCCCTGCAGCTCGCCCATCAGCGTTTCCATTGTCGATATCGACAGAGCATTGGCCGGCGGATTGTTGAGCGTCAGGCGCAATATGCCACCGGAAAGCTGGCGGAGCACGAGGGCGCCCTGGCCTGAATTGTTGTTGTCCTTGCGGAAGGATACGATCTCGGCCATGGCATGTTCCTGTGCGCTGTCTATATCCCGCTTTTGTGCCACAAGGGTGAGGCGATTTCGAGCCGAATACGGCAATGCGACGGCCTCGAAGGGCGAAACTTCCTGTTTTCAGGCGCCCTAAAATGTGGTACACACATACCACACTGTTAAACCATTGTTTTTTCTTGCTTATTTTTCAGATCGTCAAAATGGCTTGTATTGACCGGCTAATCGATTGTCGCTATAAGCCGCGCCGGAAATGCAGCCTTTGCGGGCTGCTTTCTTTTTGGTCTGCCTTACGGTCGACCAACCAAGCAACAAGAAACGCCCCTCGCCTTCGGGCATGGGGATCCAAGAGAGAGTAACAATTATGGCAACCTTCTCCCAGAAGCCTGCAGAGGTGGAGAAGAAGTGGGTCGTCATCGACGCCGAAGGGCTCGTCGTTGGCCGTCTCGCTTCCGTTATCGCTATGCGTCTGCGCGGCAAGCACAAGGCAACTTTCACGCCTCACGTTGACGACGGCGACAACGTTATCGTCATCAACGCCGACAAGGTCGTTTTCACCGGCAAGAAGTATTCCGACAAGGTTTACTACTGGCACACCGGTTATGCCGGCGGTATCAAGGAGCGTACGGCTCGCCAGATCATCGAAGGCCGCTTCCCGGAGCGCGTCCTCGAGAAGGCTGTTGAGCGCATGGTTCCCCGCGGCCCGCTCGGCCGTCGCCAGATGAAGAACCTGCGCGTCTACTCCGGCCCGAACCATCCCCACGAAGCCCAGCAGCCGTCCGTCCTCGACGTCGCCTCGCTGAACAAGAAGAACGTAAGGAGCGCCTGATAGTGGCTGACCTCTCTTCCCTGAAGGATCTCGGCACGTCATCTGAAGTAGCTGCTGCTGCTCCGGCTCACGTCCGCAAGGTCGACTCGCTTGGCCGTTCCTACGCGACCGGCAAGCGCAAGAACGCTGTTGCCCGCGTCTGGGTCAAGCCGGGCTCCGGCAAGATCATCGTCAACGGCAAGGAATTTGCGGAATATTTCGCACGTCCGGTTCTGCAGATGATCCTGCGCCAGCCGATCGTTGCTGCTGCCCGCGACGGCCAGTTCGACATCGTTGCAACCGTTGCCGGCGGCGGTCTTTCCGGCCAGGCCGGTGCTGTTCGCCACGGTCTGTCCAAGGCCCTCACCTACTTCGAACCGGGCCTGCGCTCGGTCCTGAAGAAGGGTGGCTTCCTGACCCGCGACAGCCGCGTCGTCGAACGTAAGAAGTACGGTAAGGCCAAGGCCCGCCGTTCGTTCCAGTTCTCGAAGCGCTAATCGCTTTCGGACATGCTTTCATGGAAAGGCCGGGTTCTCGCCCGGCCTTTTCGTTTATTCGGGCTTGTTGAAGAAAGCCTCAAGCCGATATCCATCAGGATCGATGACGAAGGCGGCATAATAGAACTGGCTGTAGTCCGGACGGATGCCCGGCGCGCCATTGTCCTCGCCGCCATTGGTAAGTGCTGCGGCATAGAAGGCATTGACGGCCTCCTCACTCGTGGCGACGAAGCAGAAATGCAGCCCCGAGCCGCGATCAGCCGGCACCGGGCGCTCCACTTCGCTCACCCAGAAGGCAGGCCTCTCGGCGCCGTATCCCATCGTTCCGTCGAAATTCGACAGACGCTCATAGCCGAGCGGCGCCAGTGCCGCATCGTAAAACTGGCGCGATCTATCGAGGCTTTTTACCCCGATTGAAATGTGGTCGAACATTGCCCGTGGCTCCTTCCTGGTTCCGTCGGCGCAGCTTCTTGGAAGCGGTTTGCGAAGTCAACGCGCCACACTCACCTATTGTCGCCGGTACTGCCGGCTGCTAAAGCCGCATCAGGTTTCAAACCGGACAAGACAGGACCTGACATGGGAGCCACCCCGTCCGCAGACAGATAGGCCGCAGCAACCTTTTGAAGTTGTTGCGGCATCTGTCCGATCAATCCAGATTGCGATGAGAAGGCAGATCGCCGACGGATGAACTCATTCGAGCGGATGAATACCTATGCCTTCCGAAAACAGGAACTGGACTTGCTCCCTGCCGGTAGCGCTGCTGCTTCTGGCGCCTTTCGATATCCTCGCCTCGCTTGCCATGGATATCTATCTCCCCGTCGTCCCGATGATGCCTGAAGCACTCGGCACTTCGGCGACCATCATCCAGCTGACGCTCAGCCTCTACATGCTGCTCCTCGGCGCCGGACAGATGCTCTTCGGCCCTCTGTCGGACCGGATCGGCCGCCGCCCGGTGCTGCTTGGCGGCGCGCTGCTGTTTGCGGCCTCTTCGCTGCTGCTCGCAGCCACTTCGTCGGCCGCACTGTTCGTCATGCTGCGTCTGCTGCAGGCGGCCGGCGCTTCGGCAGCACTTGTGGCGACCTTTGCAACGGTTCGCGATGTCTATGCAGAGAGGCCGGAAGGCGCCGTCATCTACAGCCTGCTTGGCGCGATCCTCTCCTTCGTGCCGGCGCTCGGACCGATCGCTGGTACACTGATTGCCGATCACGCCGGGTGGCGTGCCATCTTCCTGCTTTTCGGCGGACTGATGCTTGCGGCAATCCTCAATGCATTTAGAGGCTGGCATGAAACGAGACCTGCGGCATCGGCCAATGCAACGATCAGCATGCGCGCAATTCTGGCGAATGCGCATTTCTGGACCTACACGATGTGCTTCAGCGCGGCGATGGGAGCCTTCTTCGTGTTCTTTTCCACCGCACCTCGTATGCTGATCGGTCATGCCGGCTTTTCGGGTCTCGCCTTCAGCCTTTCCTTCACCACGGCCGCAGCGGTGATGATCCTGTCCGCACGCTTCGCCGGCCGTTTCGTCGTGCGGTGGGGAATGGCCGGCAGCCTTGCCCGCGGCATGGGCCTGCTTCTTGTGGGCGCATTGCTCCTCGGCATCGGCGAAGTGTTGCTTGCTCCCTCATTCGCCAGCTTCGTCCTGCCGATGTGGGTGATTGCCGTCGGCATCGTGCTGACGACCGCAGTCACGGCGAACGGCGCGCTGGCGGCCTTTGGCCAAACAGCCGGAACGGCAGTTGCGCTCTATTTCTGCGTCGAAAGCCTTGTTGTCGGCTGCATCGGCACGCTCTTCGTGCTGCTGTTGGACGGCAATACGGCATGGCCGCTCGCCGGCTATTGCGCGGTGATGGGTATCGTCACCCTACTTGCGCTGCGCCGTATCCGCGCTCGCGGTTGAGATCAAAGGGCGGCCGAGAAGATCCGCCGCCCCAACTTGAAATGTGATTCCTTGAAATCTGCCGGAACCTCGCCTACCCCTTCCTGTAGAGACAAGGAATCCGCGCATGTCCTCCACCCAGCCCTCGCCCTTCGCCACCACGCCCGAACCGCCCTACTACGTCGTGACCTTCTCGTCTGTTCGTACCGAGGGCGACAATGGTTACGGCGCAATGGCCGACCGGATGGCGGAGCTGGCGCTGCAGCAGCCGGGCTGTCTTGGGGCCGAAAGTGCGCGTGATGCCGATGGTTTCGGCATCACCAATTCCTATTGGGCCGACGAGGAGAGCCTGAAGGCGTGGAAGCAGGTCGTGAACCATCTCGCCGCTCAACGCCTCGGCCGCGAGCGCTGGTACAAGCAATATAAGGTTCGCATTGCACGGGTAGAACGCGCCTATGAATTTATCGGAGAGGAAGGAGCCTCCCATGGCGAATAAGACCATCGACCATGCCTTCACGGCACAGAGCCTCACATCGGCTGCCTCGGACCCGACCTTTGCCGGCGCGCTTTCCTTCATGCGCCGCCGCTTCACCAAGGATCTGACAGGAGCCGATGCCGTCGTCTGGGGCATTCCCTTCGATGCGGCGACCTCCAACCGGCCGGGTACACGCTTCGGGCCGCAGGCGATCCGCCGGGCCTCGGCGATCTTCGACAATGATCCGCAATATCCGTTCCAGCGCGATCTTTTCGCAGAAATGGCAGTCATCGACTACGGCGACTGCCTGCTCGATTACGGCAATCATCAGGACACGCCCGCGGCCATCGAGCGGCAGGCAAGCACCATACTCGACAGCGGCGCCTTCCTGCTCACCCTCGGCGGCGACCACTATGTTACCTGGCCGCTGTTGAAGGCGCATGTCGAACGGCACGGCCCGCTGGCGCTCGTGCAGTTCGATGCACATCAGGACACCTGGTTCGACGACGAGCGCCGTATCGACCACGGCTCCTTCGTGGCCCGTGCGGCCCGCGCCGGCCTCATCGATCCGGATCGCTCGATCCAGATCGGCATCCGCACGCACGCGCCAGAGGATTTCGGCATCCACCTGCTATACGGCCATCAGGTCGAGGACATGAGTGCGGCGGATATCGCATCGATGATCATCGCGCATACGAAGGGTTCGCCTGCCTATCTGACCTTCGATATCGACTGCCTCGATCCGGCCTTTGCGCCCGGCACCGGCACCCCGGTTGCCGGCGGCCCTTCCAGCGCGAAGATCCTCTCCGTGCTGCAGCGGCTGAAGCAGCTCGACATCCGCGGCGCCGACGTCGTCGAAGTCTCCCCGCCTTATGACCATGCCGATATCACCGCCATTGCGGGGGCGACGGTCGCGATGTATATGCTGGGCCTCCACGCCGAACGGCGCGCAACGGCAGGATGACTGCTGTTATCAAATTGATTCAACTTCATGGCAAACTGATTCCGGAAACAATCCGAACCCACTGAAAGTGCAGGACAATCATGGCAGCAAAGATCTTCATCGATGGCGAAGCTGGAACGACGGGTCTGCAGATCCGCGAGCGTCTGGCGGAGCGCCGCGATCTTGAGCTGCTGTCGATCCCGACCGAAAGCCGCAAGGACAAGGCGGTGCGTGCAGCGCTGCTCAACGAGGCTGATATCGCGATCCTCTGCCTGCCTGACGATGCCGCCAAGGAAAGCGTCAGCCTGATCGAGAATGACAGCACAAAAGTAATCGACGCTTCGACTGCGCATCGCGTCGCCGAAGGCTGGGCCTATGGCTTCCCGGAAATGAGCAGGGAGCAGGCGGGTGTCATCGCCTCGGCCAAGCGCGTCGCCAATCCCGGCTGCTGGCCGCAAGGTCCGATCGCCACGCTGCGCCCGCTGATCGAAGCCGGGCTCATTCCCTCGGATTTCCCGGTCACGGTCAACGGCATCTCCGGTTATACCGGCGGCGGCCGCACCATGATCGAGGATTACGTCGCCAAGGGCGAGGATGCGCCTGAATACATGCCCTACGGCCTGGGCTTCAAGCACAAGCATCTGCCGGAGCTGCAGCGCTACGCCAAGCTTGGACGTGTACCCTTCTTCCAGCCGGTCGTCGGCAATTTCGCGCAGGGCATGGTCGTGACCGTGCCGCTGCAGCTCTCGCATCTGCCCAAGGTGCCGAAGGGTGCCGATCTGCATGCAGCGATCGCCGACTATTATGCCGGCATCAAGGGCTTCGTGGAGGTCGCCTCCTTGGAGGCATCGGAGCGCACGCCGGAGCTCAATCCGGAAATCTACAACAACACCAACCGTATGCGCCTGCACGTCTTTGCCAATGACGATATCGCGCAGGCGCTGCTCGTCGCCGTCTACGACAATCTCGGCAAAGGCGCTTCGGGTGCCGCCGTGCAGAACATGGACCTGATGCTGGGCGCCTGATATCACGCATTTGCCTGTTGTCAGGCACCTGCGTTAAGACAGGGCCTCCAGCCCTGTCTCTCCCCGAAATACGGAGCCCGATCGATGACGCTGGAAGCGCTGATGGCCGGTCTGCGCGCCTGGTTTGATGCTGCGCTGCCAGATCACGGCATTTCCTCGCTGATCATATTTGCTTTCGTCGCCGGCCTCGCGCGCGGCTTTTCCGGTTTCGGCGCGGCACTCATCTTCATTCCGCTTGCCGGCGCCGTGATCGGGCCGAAGCTCACCTCCCCTGTATTGCTCGTCATCGACGGGCTTGCGACCCTCGGCATGATCCCCGCCGCATGGCGCGGGGCGGACAGGCGCGAGGTCTTCACGATGGCAGCAGGTGCGGCGCTCGGCGTTCCGGCCGGAACGGCGGCACTGGCACTCATGGAGCCGCTGCTGCTGCGCTGGATCGTCTCAGCCATTGCCATCTGCCTGCTGGCACTGCTTGTCTCCGGCTGGCGCTATCACGGCAAACCAATCGCACCGCTCAGCGCCGCGATCGGCCTCATTGCCGGCCTCTTCAGCGGCGCAGCGCAGCTCGGCGGACCGCCTGTTGTCGCCTACTGGCTCGGCGGCAATAGTAATTTCACGCGTGTGCGCTCGAACGTCATCCTTTACTTTTCGATCTCCACGGTCTTCAGCTTCATCAGCTACTATTTCGGCGGGCTGTTCGTCTCCACGGTCTTTGTGCTCACGATCGTCACCCTGCCCGCCTATGCCGCTGGCCTCTGGGGCGGCTCGAAGCTGTTCGGGTTCGCCAAGGAGAGCACCTTCCGCGTGACCTGCTACATTCTGATCGCGGCCTCTGCGATCGGCGGCATGCCTGTCTTCGACAGTCTGCTTCGGTAGTACCCGATACGATTGCCCGCTTGCTATGAAAGCCTTACACTCTCCCATGTGAGGGGAGCTAAATGGCGTCGGTTCTCATCGGCATTGCCATCATTGGAGGCACGACCGCAACAGTGCTTGCGGCCTATTACATCATGCATCTGGCTATGGGCGGTGACCCGGGCGGGCGGGACAGGGAGCTGGCCAGTTCGGTCATCACCCGCATCGCCAGCCTGCATGCGCTCATCCTTGCCCTCGTTTTTGCGCAGGAAATGATCGAATATCAGGCGCTGCGAACGGAAAGCACGGTGGAAAGCAATGCGGTCGGCGATGTCTTCTATGATGCCGAACGCTATGGCCCGGAGGCGCAGGGACCGATCCAGAAGGCGCTGAAAGACTATGTCCGCATCGTCATCGAGCAGGAATGGAGCGAGCTCGGGCGCACCGGCGAACTCTCTTCGGCGGCCTGGGATCAATGGAACAACGCCTATCTGAGGATCCTCGAACTGGCTCCCGTCAATGCCAAGCAAGAGAGCCTGCGCGGCCACATGCTCGAGGAAATCCATATGATTTCGGAATCCCGCGACCGGCGGGAAAACAGCGGCACCGACTCCATCAGCCTGATCTTCTGGTTTGCCGCGGTTTCAGGAGTGGTCTTTACCGCCATCGGCTATTACCCCTACGCGCCCGACGGCCGCAACCTGCTACTGCTGTCGATCTTCGGCGTCTTTACCGGCATCATCCTTTTCTTCATCTACGCCTTCTCCAATCCTTACAGCCCACCTGCAACACTGTTTCCAACGGCGTTCGAGCGCTTGCAGGAGGAAATCAGCGGGCCGGATCCGTGAGACCGTTGCCGGTCAGCGGATGCTCTCTCATTTCTCAGGAGACGGCAATCGCGTACGATCCAGATCGTTGCCTGCGCGATTGGAAAGGGCTGCGCGCAGCGTCGTGGACGGCAACTCTCCATAGCTCGCCTGATAATAATGCGCGAATGCCCCGAGATTGCCGAAGCCGCAATCGAATGCCACCGATGTGACTGTGGTTCCCGGTTGGGGTGCTGCGAGCATATCATGCGCCCGAGCCAGCCGGACACGGCGCGCAAACACCATCGGCGACATTCCGCGCGCGCGCCTGAAGGAATGAAACAGGCTTCTCACGCTGGTATTTGCAGCCGCGGCGAGCGCTTCGATGGTCACCGGTTTGTCCCAGTTGTCCGCGATATATTCCTCGGCCCGGCGCACCTGCCATGGAGCCGTGCCGGGCGGGTTGCCGGCAAGCCTGTCGCTGTAGTTATGACGCGAATTGCAAAGATACGAGACCATGATTGCCTGTTCCATTTCAGCGAGCAGAAGCGGTGGCACAAAACTGCCGGCCTGGCTCAACTCTCCGACAACGAACTCGATCCATCTGAACTGGGCATCGCTACGGATCACATCCGCTACCAGGCATAACGGCGGATCGATGGGCTCGCCGATAAGACTTGCAAGCTTGCGCACCAGGCCATCCGGCCTGATCCGCACGATGAGATGCTCGAAATCCCGCGAATAGCGCAAATTGAGCCGCGCGCCTGGTCCGCCGACAACGCCTCGTTCGCGTGAGAGGGTGCCGGACGCCCGGTCGATTATCGCATCTCCCCCGCCGTGCAGAGGAAAACCCTGCAGATAATAGTTCGACTGCTCGACAGTTGCGTTCATGGCTGCGCCGTAGCGCGCATAGGTCAATCCGACATTATCGATCTGGCAGTGGTTGAGGCGAGCATCGACTATCCCCTCGTCACGTGGGAAATCAATCGAGCGGACTGCAAACAGATCCGTGACACGAGCCAGCAATGCATCCGGATCTGCGCTGGCAAATTGCTGGAAACGATTGAGAGGATGATGGCTGAGGGCGTCCATGAACTGATCTCCGCACTCCGCGTCCGGTCCGGTTCCTGGTGATGTGCTGGCAGTCTGCGGCCATTCATTGCAGGAATCAAGTAGCGCTCGAACGGCTGTCCAGCTGAAACTCCAGGGTGTAGTATATTCCGTTGCCGTCATGGACGGTCAATGGATCGAGACTGCCAATAGGAGGAAGGGATATGAGCAAGCATGTCATCACACCTCAGGGCGTCAGCGGTACTCGCGAACGCGGCGGAATGAGCCGGCGAAGCCTTCTGTTGCTTGGAGGGACAGCACTAGCAGCTGCTGCAGTTTCACTACCGGCCTCGATACGAACCGTGAGGGCCCAGACAGCGTCTGCGCGGCCTCCGAACATTCTCATCCTGTGGGGCGACGATATCGGATACTGGAATGTCAGCGCCTATAATCAGGGCATGATGGGCTACAAGACGCCCAATATCGACCGGATTGCCAGAGAAGGCGGGCTGTTCACCGACTACTACGGTCAGCAGAGCTGCACGGCCGGGCGGGCGGCTTTCATCATGGGACAGTCACCCTATCGTACGGGGCTTTTGAAGGTTGGCCTGCCGGGCGCCAAAGAGGGAATGCAGGCGGAAGACCCGACGCTTGCCGAACTCCTCAAACCGCATGGATATCTTACGGGGCAATTCGGCAAGAACCATCTCGGCGACCGTGACGAGCATCTTCCGACAGCTCACGGCTTCGACGAGTTCTTCGGTTCCCTCTATCATCTCAATGCCGAAGACGAACCCGAGCATCCGGACTATCCGAAAAATCCGGAATTCAGGAAGAAGTTCGGTCCGCGCGGCGTTCTGCATTCCTATGCCGACGGCCGCATCGAGAATACCGGCCCACTGACAAAGAAACGCATGGAGACGATCGATCAGGAAGTCACCGATGCCGCGATCGGCTTCCTGAAGCGTGCCAAGGAACAGGACAAGCCGTTTTTCCTGTGGTGGAATTCGACGCGCATGCATGTCTGGACCAGGCTCAAGGCCGAAAGCCAGGGCAAGACCGGATTGGGCATCTATCCCGACGGCATGACCGAGCACGACGAAATGGTCGGGCAGATGCTGAAGGCCTTGGACGACCTCGGCCTCGCCGAGAATACGATCGTGATGTATTCGACTGACAACGGGGCGGAGAAGTTCACCTGGCCGGACGGCGGCCAGTCGCCGTTCCGCGGTGAGAAGAATACGAACTGGGAGGGCGGCTTCCGCGTCCCCTGTGCCGTCCGCTGGCCAGGCACTATCGCGCCAGGAACGATCTACAATGAGATCGTGGCACATGAAGACTGGATACCCACGCTGGTTGCCGCCGCGGGCGAACCGCAAATCAAGGACAAGCTTCTCTCGGGCTATACGGCCGGCCCCAAGACATTCAAGGTCCATCTCGACGGCTACAACATCACCGACTATCTCGCGGGGCACAGCCCCGATCCGCGCCGCGAATTCATCTACTTCGTGGACGACGGCACGCTCGTCGGTCTGCGTTACGATCAATGGAAGATCGTTTTTGCCGAGCAACGCGCCGAAGGGCTCGATGTGTGGCAGGAACCTTTCGTGCCCTTGCGTTTGCCGAAGCTCTTCAACCTGCGCTCGGATCCTTTCGAAACGGCCGATCACGAGGGCATGGATTACGAGCGCTGGCGTGTCGAACATCTGTTCGTCATGGTGCCGGCACAGGCTTACGTCGCCAAATTCTTGGAAACTTTCAAGGAGTTCCCGCCACGGCAGAAGCCGGGCAGCTTCTCGATCGACCAGGTGATGGACAACCTCCAGAATTCACCCGGGGGAGCGAACTAGGCCGGGGCTACAACAGAATATCGCGTCCCGACGGGTAGGGGCGCGATATTGGCCGCTTCAGCAACAAATGATCATTGCGCTATAAGGAGGTCGCTTTCCTCGCTGTTTTGCGGTAAAAGCGGCGTCGTGCATGCGAGGCAGCCTATAGGCATCTGCTCGCATCACGACTTTGACAGCCACTGTGCTGACTGTTTCACGCCGATGGGAGGCACTCATGAAAACGATCCTGAGCAACCAGAAGAACAAGATCAACACTCAGGATATCCGTCTTCATGTCCAGTTTGCTTTCACGCGCGAGGAAAAACCCGCCGCGTCTTAACCGCAGCTTCTCAACCGCATCGCAATCCCACGACAGGCGCCAGCTGCGCCTGCGCAAGTTCGTGTCCTACTTCCGGCCGCATCTTCCGCTGCTCATGGCCGATATTGCCTGCGCCGTGGTCGTTGCTGCTGCCGCAGTAGCGTTGCCGCTCTGCGCCAACATCGTCATGAGCCATCTCATCGGGCTCACCGATACGGCTTCGGCCTATTGGCAGATCCTCGGCATGGGCAGCGTCATGCTGGCCATCGTGGCAGTCGAGACAGCTGCGATCTTCTTCGTCGATTATCGCGGCCATATGATGGGTGCGCATATCGAGGCGCATATCCGGCAGGAACTGTTCGACCACTGCCAGAAGCTCTCCTTCGGCTTCTACGACCGGCACCGCACCGGCCAATTGATGAGCCGCATCGTCGGCGATTCGTTCTGGCTGGGAGAACTTTTCCATCACGGGCCGGAAGACCTTCTGATCGCTATTCTCAAATATAGCGGGGCGATGGCAGTCCTGTTCTTCATCGACCCGCAACTGGCATTTCTGATCCTCCTGCTGACGCCTTTTGCCGTGGCTTATGCGCTGCACTTCAACAGGCGCATGAACCGTGCCCTCGAGGCGAGCAAGCAGGAAATCGCCGCCGTCAACGAAAAGGTCGAGGATGCGCTGGCCGGCATCCGCGTCGTCCAATCCTTCGCCAACGAGGATCTGGAGCGGAAACGCTTTGCTGTCCTCAACAGGCGCTTCCTCGAAAGTCGCGCCGATGGCTACCGCAGCGAAGCCTGGTTTTCCGCCGGTGCCGAGACCTTCGCCCAGATCATTACGCTTCTGGTCGTCATCCTCGGCGGATTGCGCATCCTTGCGGCGGAACTCACCATTGCCGATCTCCTGACCTTCCTGCTCTGCGTCGGCGTCCTCGTCGATCCGGTCAAGCGGATGGCCAACCTCGCCCGGCTCTGGCAGGAGGGCTATACGGGCTTCGTGCGGGCCATGGAAATCCTGGAGATCGACCCAGACGTCGTGGATCGACCTTCGGCTCATGCGTTGCATACCCCGAAGGGAGAGATCCGGCTCTCGAATGTCGATTTCAGCTATGAGGACGGAGCGGACGTGCTCAGCAACCTGTCGCTGACCATCCGCCCCGGCGAATTCGTGGCACTCGTCGGCCCCTCCGGCGTGGGGAAAAGCACGCTCTGCGCGCTGCTGCCCCGCTTCTATGATGTCACCGGCGGCTCGATCGAAATCGATGGCACCGATATCCGTGATGTGACGCTCGCCTCGCTGCGCCGGCACCTCGGTGTGGTGCAGCAGGATGTCTATCTCTTCGCCGGAACTGTGGCGGACAACCTGCGTTACGGCCGACCGGATGCGACGGACGAAGAGGTGGAGGCCGCAGCCCGTGCTGCCCATGCGCATGATTTCATCATGGCGTTACCGCAGGGCTATCAGACCGATATCGGCCAGCGCGGCGTAAAGCTGTCGGGCGGGCAGCGCCAGCGGCTGACGATCGCCCGTGCCTTCCTCAAGAACCCTGCCATCCTCATCTTCGACGAGGCGACGAGTGCGCTCGACAATGAAAGCGAGCGGGCGGTTCAGCAGGCGTTCCTGACGCTCGCCAAGGGGCGCACGACGCTCGTGATCGCCCATCGCCTTTCGACGATCCGCCACGCCGACCGCATTCTGGTGCTCACCGGCGACGGTATCGTCGAAGAAGGCAATCATGACAGGCTGATGGAGAGCGGCGGCATCTATGCCAATCTCTACGGGCTGCAGGCGAGCATCTGAGGTCCAATGACTACGACCCTGCGGAACAGTTCAGCAGACAGGGCCCGAACTGTTCCGCAGGTCGACCAAGTGCTATTTCTCTTCGAGCCGAGGGAGGAACACCATGACTGTGCTGCGCATCGTTCCGAATATAGCCGCCGCTTCGATTGAAGAGGTGCGCAATTTTTATTCCGCGCTGTTCGATCTCGACATCGCGATGGATCATGGCTGGATCGTCACCCTTGCATCCGACAGGCGCGCAATCACCCAGATCGGTATTGCAACGGAGGGCGGATCGGGAACCGCAGTGCCCGACATTTCGATCGAGGTCGATGATCTGAACGAGGTCCATCGGCGCGCTGTGACAGGCGGGCATCAGATCGTCTACGGGCCGACCGACGAGCCCTGGGGTGTACGGCGTTTCTATATTCGCGACCCCACCGGCAAGCTGCTGAACATCCTCTCTCACGCAGGCTGAATGGGTCTGTCTGACACGGGGACGATCATTGCAACGTCTGCGAAAGCCTCTATTCTGCGACAGCCAATCCAAGGCACGAAATAGCTGCTTTCATTGAGAATTTTCGAAAATATCCGGATCACGCCATGAACACATTAAACCGCCCGGACTTGAGCGATATTCATAGGGGTGACTGGGTGGATCGGCTGTTGCCGGGCACATGGCGACCTTACACAAGGCTCGCGCGGCTCGATCGCCCAGTCGGAATATGGCTGACGCTGTTTCCATGCTGGGCGGCGCTGTTTCAGGCCGCTCATGGCTTGCCTGATATCCGGCAGCTGGCCGTCTTCACGCTCGGCGCCCTGCTGATGAGAAGCGCCGGCTCCACGATCAACGATATCGCGGACCGGAAATTTGACGGCCATGTCGAGCGAACCCGTTTCCGGCCTCTGGCAAGCGGGCAGATCGGCGTCAGTCAGGCGTTGACCTTTCTGGCCGTCGAACTCGCCTTGGCGGCATCTCTCCTGCTGTTTCTGACGCCCTATACGCGGCTGATCGCCCTGTGCGTTCTGCCGCTTGTGTTCATCTATCCGCTCTGCAAACGCTTCACCCATTGGCCGCAGGCGGTGCTGGGCGCAGCGTTCAACTGGGGCATGCTCATGGCCTGGGCGGAAATTGCCGGCCATATTCCGGCCGGAGCCGTGCTTATGTGGGCTGGAGCCATCGCGTGGCAGATCGGCTACGATACCGTCTATGCCTATGTCGACGTGAAAGACGACAGAAGCCTCGGGCTGAAATCAACTGCGATCCTGTTCGGCCGGCATGGCAAGCTCATGATTGGCCTGTTCTACGCTTTGACGGTCGCCGCATGGTCGCTCGGAGGCTGGCTGTCGGGCATGTCCCTGCCCTATGCGTTTGGAATGCTCGTCATCGCCGCGCACCTTATTTGGCAGACCTGGCGGATCGACCTTGCACGGCCGGAAGTGAATTACCGTCTGTTCCTGGCAAATATCCTGACCGGGCTATTGCTGGCAGCCTCGGCCTTTATGGGAACGTGGTAAGCCCGTCGGCTCAATAAGAGCAGGGGCGATTATCGCTGGGACGGAAACCGCCGGCGCAGGCCGGGTTCAGGGACGTATCCTCGCCATAATCGTATCTCCCCGTCGATGTACAGCCCGAGGCGATTGCGGAAAGCGTGATCAGCGCGCCTGCCATTACGAATGTGCGAAATCTGTTCATGTGAACATCCCCCTTCATAGGATCGCCCATGCGCCAAGCCGACAATCTAGCATGTCACGGCAAATCCATGCGAGGAGCATCGCATTGATCCCATTCACTCTTCCGCGAGCCAGGAGATAAGGACGTCTCTATCCCTGCTCAGTCACGCTCGGCGATAACAGTTGCGTGGGGATATTCGCCGTAATAGCCGCGCCAGTTGGCGACGGCGAAACCGAATACCACCAACGCACCTGCCTGGTGCAGCAGGCCCCAATGCAGCGGCACCTCGAGCAGCAGCGTGGTGATGCCAATTGCCGCCTGGATCGTGACGAGTGCGAAGAGCACCACGGAGCGGCGTGCATGCGTGGTCCAGGATGCGGTACGCAGCGCGATCACCATGTTGATGAACGCCAGTGCGAAAAGCGTGTACGCGCCGAAACGGTGGATGAACTGCACCGTCTTCGGGTTTTCGAAGAGGTTGATCCAGAAGGGCTGCTGGATGAAGAGATCGCCGGGCACGACGGCGCCGTCCATCAGCGGCCAGGTATTGTAGGTAAAGCCGGCATCGAGGCCGGCGACCAGTGCGCCGAGATAGATCTGGAAGAGCGAGAAGATGGCGATCGCCGCCGCCCAGCGGTGGGAATTCTTCGTCGGGGCAGCATCATCGGAATGCGGCGAAAGCCCGCGCATGATCCACATGCAGGAGGCGAAGATCAGGCAGGCCATGACGAGATGGGTGGCAAGCCGGTACTGGCTGACATCCGTGCGCACAGACAGGCCGGAGGAGACCATCCACCAGCCGATAAAACCCTGCAGGCCACCCAGCGTCAGGATGCCGGCAAGCGGCCAGCGCAGGCGCTTCTCGATCCTGCCCGTCAGCCAGAAAAAGACCAGCGGCAGCGCGAAGATCACGCCGATGCCGCGTGCGATCAGCCGGTGCGCCCATTCCCACCAGAAGATGCTCTTGAACTGATCGACCGTCATGTCACTGTTCAGTTGCTGGAACTCGGGAATGCGCTGGTAGAGCTTGAATTCCTCTTCCCACTCGGCGGCATTCAGCGGCGGGATGACGCCGTGAATCGGCTTCCATTCGGTGATGGAAAGACCGGAATTGGTGAGCCGCGTGGCACCCCCTACGAGCACGAGACAGAAGAGCGCCAAAAGCACGAAACCCAGCCAGATGCGCACGGCGCGGCGGTTGTTGTCCTGCCTGCGCACTTCAGTGCGGATCGCCTGCTCCGGGCTCAGGTTCGCGACGGCCATGATGTCTCCTTCTATCCGGCAGTTGATTTGCCCCAGCGGCTGATGCAAAACAAGCCCCGAACCTTTGCGGCATGCCGTCGCGCCGGCTCAGTCCCATCCGTTCGAAAGTTATACGATGCCCGTCCGCCTTCGCAAATTCATCGGCACGATCCTGATCATCATCCTCGTGCTTTTCTATGCGATTGTGGCGAATACGATCGCGGTCGCGACGCTCGGCAATGCGCCCTGGTGGGGGCATCTCCTTTACTTCGCGCTCACCGGCCTGCTCTGGGTGCTGCCGGCGATGGTCATCATCAAGTGGATGGCCGGTCCGAGACAGCGGTAGGGGCCGATTAACGACGGAATAACCCTGATTTGTGGAAATCCTCACTGAGGGGCGGCGGTTAAACCAAATATACGTCTGGCTGCCTTACCTTCCTCTGCAGCAATCTCTCGATCGGAGAAAGATACGTGCAGACGCAGAGGCTCGATGTTCTTGAACAAAAGTTCGACGCTGTGGCGCAAGCTGAAGCCGGCATTTCCCGGCTGCGGCAACTCAGCGTGAAACTTGCCATGGCCGAACTCGATATCCAGCTTTTCGACAGGATGGAGCCCCTGGAAGAGGAATGGCGCGCGCTGGAGCGCGACAATCTTTCCTCGCTGCACCAAAGCTATGATTGGTGCGCCGCCTGGGTGGCGGCTTTCCGCCGTCCGCTCGCCATCCTGCGTGGCAGCAGCGGCAACCGCACCGCCTTCATCCTGCCGGTGGAAATCGTCGCTTCACGCGGCATGCGGATCGCCAAATTCATCGGCGCCGACCACAGCAACATCAATACCGGCCTGTTCTCACAGGACTTTGCCGCAGACAGCGATACGGTAGACAGCCATCATCTTGCTGCCCGCCTTCGTGCAGCACTCGCCGGCAAGGCCGATCTGCTTCTTCTGCAAAATATTCCACTGGAATGGCGCAGCCGTCGCAACATGCTCTCGGGCCTGCCCATGGTGCAGAACCAGAACCACGCCTATCAGCTTCCGCTTTTCGATACGTTCGAGAAGACGCTGCAGCAGTTGAACGCCAAGAGCAGGCGCAAGAAATTCCGCGCGCAGAGCCGGCGGCTGGAGGCGGTTGGCGGTTTCGACTATATCGCGCCGGAAGCTTCCTCGGAGCAACACGAACTTCTCGACATGTTCTTCCGCCTGAAAAGCGCCCGCTTCGCCTCGCTCGGCCTGCCCGATGTCTTTGCGGATGCGGAAACCAAGGCCTTCCTGCACGGCCTGATCGACAAGCGGAATGGCGACAATTTCGGCCTGCAGATGCGCGTCCTGCGCCTGAAGGGCGACTATGAGGGACGCATCGCCGCGCTGTCGGGGATTTCCCGCAAGGGCGACCACGTCATCTGCCAGTTCGGCGCGATCGACGAGGATCTGGTTGCGGATGCAAGCCCCGGCGAATTCCTCTTCTGGCAGATGATATCAGGTCTGCACGGCCAGGGAGTTGCGCTCTTCGATTTCGGTCTCGGCGACCAGACCTACAAGCGCTCCTGGGCGCCAGTCGAAACTGACCATTACGATGTGGTCCTGCCAATCTCCGGCATCGGCATCGCAGCCGGCACGGCGCACCGGGCAATCACTCGTGGCAAGGCCTTCATCAAGGCCCGCCCTGGCCTTTATAAATTCGCCCAAAATATCCGGGCCAAGGTCGGGTAAGCATGTCGCGCAAAAGTGTGCAGCGGTTTTGCGACAATGACATGCGTAAAACAAAGATTTAAAGATCAGGCGGCGTGACGCGCAGGGCTGCGCATGGCAGCCTCTTCGCCGCCCGACATCAGGACGACGCGCTCGTAGCCTGCACTCTGGAAATCCTGCATCATGCCGACGAAAGTAGCCTCATCGATCTCGGGCAGCGACAGGATGATCTCGATTTCCTTGCTGCGCGTCAGCCGCGAAACACCGGCGACATCGGCCGCGCCGCATTCGACAATGACGATATCATAGGCCGAAGTCAGAGCATCGAGCAGTAGCGAAAGCCTGTCGACGCCCCGCATGGCGCGGCGCACATCGCTCACGCCCTGCGGGATCAGATGCGCATCGGACATCCGGTCGCCATGGATCGTCTCGCCGAAGGCAGCCTCCCCGCAGAGAAGATCGGTAACGCCCAGTGCTTCGGGGTTCTCGGCCATCAGTTCGCTCGGATAGCCGGAGCCAGTCATGTCGATCACGATCACGCGGCGTCCGGTATCGGCGAGCACGCGTGCCAGGGCAACGGTCGCGGCCGAACCATTGTCACCAGTTGGAGATATGGAGACAGCAAGCGGAGCGCGGCAGTCGGTGAGATAACGCGCGACGGACGAAACGGAGAATTCGTTGTCGTCGGCAGGCGCCTCCCCTACCGGCTCGGCTTCCGGCTCCTCATCGTCATCCATGGCAGCCGTCAGCATGCTCGGCTTGGCGAGCTTCGAGGCGGGAACGGGTGTTGCGTCCCCCTGCCCTTCTTCCTCGACCCCGTCCTCGACATCGGGGGCTTCCACCGGACGCAGCGCACGGCCGCTGAAGAGTTCGGAGAGCATGATGATGATCGCGCTCATGATGAGTGTTGCGACTGCGGCAACGACGACGATCGGCACGACCTTCGGGAAATAGGGATCGACCTGCTCGATCGCCTTCGAAACAATGCGGGCGTCCGCCGGACTGGAATTCCGGTCGGCGCGGGAAGCGGCCTCGCGGTAACGCACGAGGTAGGTTTCGAGAAGCTGGCGCTGGGCATTCGCCTCCCGCTCAAGCGCGTTGAGCCCCACTCCGTCCTCGCCCGCCCTGGCGCTGTTGGCCTGCAGCGTATCGGACTGCTGTTCCAATTCCTGTTCGCGCAGATCGGCAACCTTCGTCTCGTTCTCGATGCTGGCGAGAATCTTCTGCGTTTCCTGGCGGATTTGCACGCGGATATCGGCAAGCTGAGCGCGCAGGCTCTTCAGCCGCGGGTGGTTGTTCAGCAGGCTCGTCTGCAGGTCGGAGATCTGCGATTGGAGGCCGGATTCCGTCGCCTTCAGCCGCTGGATCGCCTGCGACGACATAATATCACTTAGCGTGTCTGAGGCTTCGCCCGAAGAGAGCGCGTTGCGCACGGCCTGCGCCCTCGCTTCGGCATTCGCCTTGTCGGTGCGCACGCGGGTCAGCTCGACGGAAATATCGTTGAGCTGCTGCGCGGTAAAGGTCGTGGTGCCGTTGGTCTGCAGCAGGCCATGGGTGGTGCGGTAATCGGCGACCTTCTTCTCGGCCTCGCTCACCTTCTGGCGCATGCTGTCGATCTCCGGCTCGAGCCAGCGCGTGGCTTCGGTGTTGGAGTCGAGCTTGGCGCCACTCTGGATAGCCAGGTAGACCTGCGCCATGGCATTCGGAATGCTGGCGGCGAGTTTTGGATCCTTGGAGGTGAAGGTGATGCCGATGACGCGCGAGCCCGGCACCTGATAGACTTGCAGGCGCTGAGTGAAGGCGTCGATAACGCGCTCTTCCGGCGGATTTTCCAGCGGGTTTTTCTTCAGGTGCAGCGCCACGAGGATATCGGTGAGCGCAGAGCCGTTCGCAGCCGCATCGAATTCCGGCAGATTATAGAGCTTCAGATTGTTGATGACCTGCTTGATAAGGTCTGCCGACTGCAGGATCTGTACCTGGCTCGCGATATTCAACTCGTCGAGCAGTGGTCCGGCACTGGCGTCATTCGTCTGTGTATTGGCGAATGCGGGAGCTCGCGGCTCGATAAGGAGACGCGTTTCGCTGCGATATTGCGGTGAAACTATCTTGGCGCCGGCAAAGGCGACAGCCGCACCCAATGCGGTGATCGTCAATATTCTCAGACGACAGGCCCAGACCGCGCGCGCAAGCTGGCCGAGGTCGATGTCCACATCCTGATCACTCGCTACGCGGGACATACTCACTACTCCAATACGAACTGCCCCAAGCGTAAACGACCATGGTAACTCAACGGTTAATGGCAATTCCCTCGCAAACAGGACGCTCCTGATAAAGGAATTGCGGAAATCGGCGGATTTTTTACCGGGCATTAACCCTAATAGATCGATAACGGCTCGACCGATTTATCTTCCTGTGAGCAAGCGGATGCCCTTCGTCCAGCCCAAGACCTTGATGGCTATGAGCCTTGTCGCCATGATGGCTGCACTGGCGGGCTGCACGACCTATCGACCGGCGCCGAAGGCCTTCAACCAGGCGACGATCCAACCCTATTCGCTCGACAGCGGCGACCGCCTGCGCATCACCGTCTTCGATCAAGCGACGCTGACCAATACCTATACGGTGGATCAGGCCGGTTATATCGCATTTCCCCTTATCGGCCAGGTCCCTGCCCGCGGCCGCACCCTGCAGCAGCTTTCCGGCCAGATCGCGCAGAAGCTGCAGCAGGGATATCTTCGCGATCCTGATGTCACGATCGATGTCGACCGCTATCGCTCCGTCTACATCATGGGTGAAGTCGGCCAGCCCGGCCAATATGCCTATGTTCCCGGCATGACCGTGCAGAACGCCATCGCAGTTGCCGGCGGCTTCACCAGCCGCGCCAACCAGAGCATGGTCGACGTCACGCGCAAGATCAACGGACAGGTGCTGACGGGCCGCGTCAATATTTCCGGCCCGATCATCGCCGGTGACACGATCTATGTTCGTGAACGGCTCTTCTAGCTGATGGAAGAACAGAGGCCCCTCCGCATTCTTCACTGCTTCCGATCGCCGGTCGGCGGAATTTTCCGCCATGTCCGCGATCTGGTGGAGGAACACAGCCGGGCGGGCCACGAAATCGGCATCATCTGCGACAGCTCGACCGGCGGCGAATATGAGGACCGTCTCTTCGACGATATCCGTCCTTATCTTTCGCTCGGCCTGACGCGTATTCCGATACGGCGCTCCATCAGCCCGGCTGATGCCATGGTACTCTGGAACACATTCAAGGAAATCAGGAGTTTGCGGCCGGATGTGCTGCATGGGCACGGCGCCAAGGGCGGCGTGCTTGCGCGGCTTGCCGGCTCAGCCCTGCGGGTCAACAGGTATCGCGTAGCCCGCCTCTATACCGCGCATGGCGGAAGCCTGCATTATTCCCGCGCCTCCATGCTCGGCCAGTTCGTGCTGCGCATGGAGCGACTGCAGGAATATTTCACCGATGCGCTCGTCTTCATCTGCGAATATGAACGCCAGACCTATGCGACCAAGGTGGGGCGGCCGCGGGTCACCAACCGTCTGATCTATAACGGCATCGGCGCGCGGGACTTTTCAGACATCCCGACCCGCTCCGATGCCGTGCACTTCATTTATGTCGGCATGCTGCGCGACCTCAAAGGCCCGGATCTCTTCATTGATGCCTTCGCCAAGACCGAGCGCCTGCTCGGCCGACCGCTTTCGGCGCTGATGATCGGCGACGGGCCGGAACGCGACCGTTATCGCGAGATGATGGTGGAGCGCGGCCTCGGCAAGCGCATCGGTATGCTGCCGGCCATGCGCGTGAAGGATGCCTTCTCCATGGCGCAGAACCTCGTCGTTCCCTCCCGCGCCGAAGCCATGCCCTATATCGTTCTGGAGGGCCTCGGCGCCGGCAAGACCGTCATCGCGTCGCGCGTTGGCGGCATTCCCGAGGTGCTCGGCGCCGATAGTCCCGCACTGGTGGCACCGGGAGATTCCGACGATCTGGCGCGGGTGATGGCGGAAGCCCTGACGGTACCCGGCTGGCACGACAAGGTCATGCCCTCTCCCGACACGGTCAAATCGGTCTTTTCCGCGTCGGTCATGGCGCGCGAAGTGCTGAAACTCTACGGCGAACTTGTTAATCCCGCTGCGGCACAGGCGATCCCGGCCGCCTCGTAAATGTTTCTTAGGGGCTTTCTGTTATCCCGCTCACATCAACGAGCGATGAAGCCCCATGAACAAGCTGGAAAAGAGCGGACAGTTCGACGTCGAAGCCCTGCGCAAGCAGGTCTCCGATACGGAGACGCGCAACGACGCCTCCAAGCATGCTGCCGGCGAGACGCTTGGTATCAATCCCTATGCACGTCAGATCGCCGAACAGTTCCGAGACGGAACCTATTCGCCGACGATCATCATCGGCCAGTTGCGGCTGCTGGAATTCCTGACACAGTTCGTCATCGGCCTTGCCGCCTTCTATTTCGCGTCTGGCGACGGCAGCGACAGCATGCTGATGCGGGTCGTCATGGCGGCAATCGTTTCGGCATTGACCGTCGTAGCGCTTCAGCTTGCCGATACCTATTCCATTCCGGCTCTCAGAGCCCGCGTCCGGTATCTGCCGCATGCCTTCGCAGCATTCGCCATCGTCTTCGTGCTGACAACAGGCGCTTTCTCGCTTCTGCGCGGTCTCAGCGCTGCAACTGCGGAATCCTATGGCATCTGGTTTGTTGCAGGCGCGCTCTTCCTGGTTATCGAGCGCTTCCTTGTGGCACAGGGCATGCGCAACTGGGCGCGCAACGGTATCATGGAGCGCCGCGCCGTCATCGTCGGCGGCGGCGAGCCGGCCAAGGAACTGATCCGTATGCTGGAGCAGCAGGCGGATAACGACATCCGTGTCTGCGGCATCTTCGACGATCGTGGCGAGAAACGCTCGCCGATCATGGTCGCCGGCTATCCGAAGCTCGGCACGGTGAGCGAACTCGTGGAATTCGTGCGGATGACGCGCATCGACATGCTGATCATCGCACTGCCGCTCTCTGCCGAAGCCCGCATCTTCGAACTTTTGAAAAAACTCTGGGTGCTGCCGGTCGACATCCGCCTCGCCGCACACGCAAATCGCCTGCGTTTCCGCCCGCGTGCCTATTCGCATGTCGGCGCCGTGCCAATGCTCGACATCTTCAAGAAGCCGATCCGCGACTGGGATTCCGTTGCCAAACGCGCATTCGATATCTTCTTCACCATCATCGCTCTCTGCCTGCTCTGGCCCGTCATGGTGGCGACAGCCATTGCCGTGAAGGCGACGTCGGAAGGACCTGTTTTCTTCATGCAGAAGCGCCATGGCTTCAACAATGAAGTCATCAATATCTTCAAGTTCCGCTCCATGTACACCAACATGAGCGATCCGACGGCAAAGGCCGCCGTTACCAAGGGCGATCCGCGCGTCACCCGTGTCGGCCGCTTCATCCGCAAGACCTCGATCGACGAATTGCCGCAGCTCTTCAACGTGCTGAAGGGTGAGCTTTCGCTGGTAGGGCCGCGTCCGCACGCCGTGCTCGCCCAGGCGCACGATCGCGCTTTCGCCGATATTGTCGACGGCTATTTTGCCCGCCACCGCGTCAAACCCGGCGTCACCGGCTGGGCGCAGATCAACGGCTGGCGCGGCGAAGTGGACAATGACGAAAAAATCAAGTTCCGCACGGCCTACGACCTTTATTACATCGAGAACTGGTCGCTCTGGTTCGACCTCAAGATCCTGTTCCTGACGCCTATCCGGCTGCTCAATACGGAAAACGCCTATTGAGCGCGATCGACGCCTCCTCTGTGCGCGTAGCCCAGCCGCAACGGCTGACGCTCCGCCTCATCGGCTCGGCGGCGGTCGCTTTCGGCGTCTTTCTTTCCGGCTTCGTCATCGACGAGCCGGCGCCTTATGAATTGTGGATGGCAGGACTGATCGGCCTGTGGTTCATACTCGGCCTGAAAATATCCCGCACCACCGCGCCGCTGCTGGCGCTGCTGCTGACCTTCAACATCGGCGGCATGCTGTCGCTCACCCAAATGCGGGACCTGGCGACCGGCCCGATGTATATTGCCGTCTCCACCTTCCTGGCGCTGACTTCCATCTTCTATGCCGCGATCATCGAAGACAGCCACAAGCGGCTGCCGCTGATCTTCAATGCCTGGAGCTTTGCGGCCGTTATCACTTCCCTGCTCGGCATCCTCGGCTATTTCCACGCCTTTCCGGGCTCGGAAGTCTTCACGCTTTACGACCGCGCCAAGGGCGCTTTCCAGGATCCGAACGTTTTCGGCCCCTTCCTCGTGCCGCCGGGGCTTTATCTCGTCCACGGCATCCTCGCCGGCAGCCTCAGAACCTTGCCGATCAAGGCGGGAGCGCTGCTCATCCTGGCGCTCGGCATCTTCCTCTCCTTTTCGCGCGCCGCCTGGGGTCTTTTCGCCATCACGGTGTTGGTGCTGATCTTCATCATGCTCTTGAAGGAGCGCAGCGGCGCCTTCCGGCTCAGGGTGCTGATCCTGTCGCTCGGCGCGATCATCCTGATGGTGGCCTCGCTACTGATCGCGCTGCAGGTTCCCAAGGTCAGCGAGCTCTTCTCCGCCCGCGCCCAGCTCGTGCAGCAATATGACGGTGAGCACCTCGGCCGTTTCGACCGCCATCGCATCGGCTTCCAGATGATGATGGAACGGCCGCTCGGTATCGGGCCTCTGGTCTTCGGCACCATGTTTCCGGAAGACGAGCACAATATCTGGCTGAAGTCGCTGACCACCTACGGCTGGCTGGGTTTCGTCAGCTATGTCGGCATGCTGTGCTGGACGCTCACTCTCGGCTTCCGCAACATGCTGCTCGACCGGCCATGGCAGCCTTTCCTCATGGTCGCGTGGATCTCCGTTCTCGGCCATGCGGCGATCGGCAACGTCATCGATATCGACCACTGGCGCCACGTTTACCTGCTGTTCGGCATCGTCTGGGGCTGCGCGGCGCTGGAAGTTCGCCACAAGCGCTTGGGCCGCTCACAAACACTTGAGAAGTTCCGCAAAGGCGCTAAATTTCCGGCATGATTACAGGGACACAGATACGCGGCGCACGCGCCATGATCGGCATGAGCATCGAGGAGCTCGCAACTCATGCCGGGCTTTCCGTAGAAACAGTCCAGGCGCTGGAAAACGGCGAATGGACCGGCGAGACGCGCGCGACGATCGACGTGCGCAACACGCTGGAAGCCCACGGCATCATCTTCATCGCCAGCGGCAATCAGGATGAGGGCGGCCCCGGCATACGCCTGCGCGCCCGCAGCTCCAACGATGACGGCATCCGGCCGGAAAACCTCAACGCTGCCAACGACGATTGACGGAACCAAGCGCCGTCTCAGGCGTTTCGGCTGTCCTGTCAATGTGTTGGGGGTAGCCTGTCTTGAATCGCAATAGCGGTCTTTACCTTGTCATCGGCGCGCTTGTCGTCTTGGTTGTCGGCCTCGGTGCCTACATCTTCCATGAGGAGAGTAAGCCTGAGGGCATCGAGATGAGTATCGGCAAGAACGGTGTCTCGATCGAGCAGAACTGAACTCAGAGCCCTTTCTGCTCAGCGCAAAGCATTCTGATTGGGAAGCTTTAGAGATAGGTCTTGGCGAGAATGGTCAGCTTGCCGCTGTCCTTCACGCCTTGCTTGTAAAGCTGGATGATGGCTGCGCCGATCCTATCGGCCTCCGGCGTGCGGGGGGCGATGCCGCTGTCATCGCAAATCTGGTTCAGAACCTGTGACAGCAGGTCGATATCTTCCGAAAAGAGCGGTAGATCCTGGGGATGAACTGACGATTTCAACATCGCGCTGCATTTCCCTCAGAGGGCAATAACGCATCATTCTGCGCAGCCGACGCCCTCCCTGCCAGCCATGTTCTTATTATGCGCGTGGCCTAAAACTTTAGCAACTGCGCAAATCAAAATCGTCGGGAACAATCTCTTGTCTCGCGCGTTACAGGGCCGTTTGGAATTCATATGGAATGAGAGAGCCGTGAGCGAAAAACGCTTCCCCTCGCCCGTGAGGGTCAAATTTCCAAACAGCAGCTTCATCGTTTCAACCGCCTGGGAAGCGGTCGAATATCTCAAGCGCTGGCCGGCCAATCGCGGCCGCGAATATCGCATAGCACTCCAGCACTGCCTTGATGCAATGGACGGACTGAGAAGCCCGCGCGCGGCACAGGTGTCTTTCGCGATGGCTGCCAGGACAGCCTGGCTGCTGGTATGAGGATTGATAGGCCGGTCAGAATTCGGCTCAGAATTTCAGCCGGCCGCTCGCCTGATGAAGCTGATACTGACTGAAGCCTTCGACAATCACCTTGGCGCCAACCTCGGCGACATGCTCTTCGGCAAGTTCCGCTAGCGCAAGGGCAACCTCCCCTTCCGGCCAGCCGGCGTTCACGGCTTCATCAGCGAGAGCCTTGAATGCAGCGGCAAGGCTCTGCCGGCAATCCTGTGTCTTATTGTCGATCGTCATAAGCCCGAAACTATGCTTTTCTACGATTTCTCTTCATTACACCCTCAGCAACAAAATTGCGAATAAATTTCAATTTTCAAATAATCCAAGATTGGGACAATCGTGCACATCAGCTTCAATCATAGGTAGATATTCGTCCAAATATGAAATAAATCCTCTCCCTAAGCGGATATATTTGACGGAAATATTAAAGAAATAGTTTACCGAAAATTTAGCATCTCAAAAACTACAACCTAAACCTCATATTATTCCGGCAAAGGTCGACCCAGCTTAGCACCGCATTGCTTATGGGCGGGAGGATTTCCATGCTGCGCCGTCGTATGCAAGGATTTTTGCCGCTTTGCGCGGACTTTTTTCAGCAGTCAGCGGCGAATTGCGAGGCCTCTGGACGGCACCAGAGAGGCAGGACAAAAGCTCCTCAGGAGACATTCTCTTGGACAAGTTCCGTTTTATGATCACGGCGGCATTTTTCCCTTGCGTCCAAAAACCGAAAAGTCTAACAGAAGCAAGCCGTTTCGGCAGGTCGGGGCGTAGCGCAGCCCGGTAGCGCACTTGACTGGGGGTCAAGGGGTCGCTGGTTCGAGTCCAGTCGCCCCGACCATTTAATCCCTTGAAATCTCAGTCTTTCCGTATCTCGCAAGAGTGAGGGCGCGGCGCGTCCTCAGCGTGATTCATCCGTCCATATGCGGCGCTCGCCGCGGTAGATGTACCGGCCCGAGCCTTGGCGGGTGTTATCGCGGTAATAATCGCGGCGATTGCGGTTGCGATCGTCACCGGCGCAGCGCTCAGGAAAGCGACGGCAATCCTGGTAGTTTTGCTCGTTGACACGCGGATTTCTCGGATCGACAGCCATTGCATTACCGGCAAGCATTGCTAAAGCTAGGGCAAGAACGATCCTGATCATTTCACTCTCTTCAATTTCCTGCAGACCATTGCCTGGAGTTTACCACATGCTGCCAAGCCGCTCACTTCTCATCGGCGTGATCGTGACGCTGGCCTCCTCGCATACCGCATTGGCAGAAAACGTCAAATTCCGGAACGCCAAGGAAAACGAAATCCGTCAGCTTCTGAAGGGCGCCAGCGACTTGCGGAAGGCCTCGAACGGCTATGAATATCGTCAAGGCAATAAGAACGGCTACAAAATCTCAGACGGTCAGATCTGCGTTCTTTTCCCCAACAAGCAGACTGACTGCATTTCGATCAAGACGGACGGCAACGTACTTCAGATGATCGACAACAAGGGCAATCGTATCAAGCTCTGAGCCTTGCCGGCTTCTGTCCTGCCGATCGGGCCGGATCCACCCCCGGTCGGACCGGAATCCCCTTCCCCGGAACCTTTCCCCAAAGACCGCGTTGGAAACGCATGCTTTTGCGGGCCTCTTGCCCGCAGCCGCGTGTGCCATGCGCCGATGCGGTTTCTGTCCGAGGCAGTCGGATCTCAAACGAGTTTTCTGCCGGCTCTTTCCGGCAGGGGGAATCATGAAACGTCGCTTCGGATCCGCCGCAGTCGCCAGCTTCCTCGTCGCCGGCTCGGCCATGGCGGCCGATGCCATCGATGAGGTACCAGCCGCACCGGCAGCCGAGATCGCGCCGGTCTTCACATGGACGGGCTTCTATGCCGGTGTCGGTGGCGGGCCAACCTGGGCCAATGGCGATTTCGACGTCTTTTCCGAAGACATGAATGGTGGCCTGATCACTGGCTTCGTCGGCTATAACTGGCAGCTCGACAACAATTTCGTCTTCGGTATCGAAGGTGACGTTTCCTATAACTGGGACAAGGCCGATGTCGGCCCGTTTGAAGTCGGCCTCGAAACTGCCGGCTCCGTCCGAGCCCGGATCGGCTATGCGATCGATCGCGCTCTGATCTATGGCGCGGCAGGATGGAGGGGCGCGCAGGTCCATATCGACGGCCCCGCCGGTAGCGACAGGGATACGCTATCAGGCTGGACGATCGGCGCGGGCGTCGACTATGCCTTCACCAATAACGTCTTCGGCCGGCTGGAATATCGCTACAATGATTACGGCAGCGCCAATCTTCTCGGGCTCGACGGCGACATCGACCAGCATGTCGTTATGATCGGCCTGGGCTATAAATTCTGAAGCCCTCTGCCTTCAAGACTATTCAGGCTGCCACACTATGCGGCTGAGAGCGCGAGTTTACCATCCGCCGCCACATGCGGCTGCCATGCGGCGTAATTGGCGATGGTGAAATGCGGTGTCTCGAAGGGCGTCGCATGGGTTTCGGTGATGACGGTGACATCGGCTCCGGCACCCTCGCCGGCAAGAATGCCTGCAACCGCATCCTCGAATACCAGGCAGCGAGCGGGATCGACGCCAAGGCGGCTCGCGCCGAGCAGATAGCATTCCGGGCTCGGCTTGCCTGACGAGACTTCCTCGCCGCTGACGATCATCTTCGGCATGGGAATGCCTGCGGCTGCCATGCGGCGGAGGGCGAGCTCGATCGGCGCCGAAGTGACAATCCCCCAGCGATCCGCGGGCAGTGCATTCAGGAAGCGGATGGAGCCCGGAATCTCGACGATGCCCTCGAAATCCTCCATCTCCTCCTTCAGAAGCAGCTTTGCCTCAGCAATCGGATCGACGCCGGGAAGGCCGAGCTGGCGAATGCTATCGGATGCCCGAACCCCGTGGATGGTCTTCAAAAGAACCTCAGGCTCGAACCCATGGCGGAGCCCCCACTCGCTCCAGACGCGCTCGACGACGGCGATGGAGTTCAGCACGGTGCCGTCCATATCGAAGAGGAAGGCATCGTAGGTCTTGTCGAGAACGCGATGGGAAGTGGACAAAGGAGGGTTCCTTGCGAAGCGGAAAGCCGTCAGGCCTTCCGCGACTAGCCGAGCGCAGGAGCGGCGTCAACCCAAAGCATGTCGCGCAAAACTGTGCAGCGGTTCTGAGATAACGACATTGGCCCAACAGAGACCTAAAGCCT
Organism: Rhizobium sp. CF142; assembly: GCF_000281145.1. Classification (NCBI taxonomy): domain Bacteria; kingdom Pseudomonadati; phylum Pseudomonadota; class Alphaproteobacteria; order Hyphomicrobiales; family Rhizobiaceae; genus Rhizobium; species Rhizobium sp. CF142. Next base: position 54,815 of record NZ_AJWE01000091.1, read on the forward strand.
GGCGAGTGAATCTAAGAGGTCGCGACGCGCTTTAGTCGTTGACCTCGGGATGGGTGATGCTCCTCACATCAGCAAGGCCGCGTGTGGCATCGCGGTTGCCGGTAGCAGCCGCAGCCTCGAAAACGCGCGTGGCGTCACCATACATCTTCAGATTCATGTAGCTGTAGCCACGAAGCACCATGAGATCGACGCGCTCCTGCTGCAATTGGGCGCGCTGGTCGAGAAAAATGAGCGCTTCGCGATAGCGTCCGCCTTCGAAGGCAGCAAGCGCGCGATCGGCAAGGATCGCCACCTGCAGTTCGGAGGCACGGTCGCGGTTCTGCGGTGCCTTGGTGGCCGCGACTGCAGCACTGTTGGAAAGCCCGGCGCGCAGATAGGCAAGGCTCTGGCCGTAGGCGGCATCCTCACGCTCCTTGCGCACAGGACTTGCAAGCGCCGCCTCGAAAGCCCTCACCGCCTCCATAGGCCTGTTGATGTCCATCAGGCACCAGCCGCGTGTCAGCGCATCGCCGGGATTGAGGCGGGTGGGATCGATGGTTGTGGAGCATCCGCGAAGCTGGCGCGGACCACGCTCGACTGCAACCGTCTGCATGACCCTGGCGGGCCTTGCCGGCGCAACGGGCTGGGCCTGCACTTGGGATTGCTGGGATTGGAATTGCGCGGGGGGCTGAGGCTCCGACTGGAAGGCCGCACTGCGTTCGGTCGGCGCAGACTGGACTTGCGGTGCCGCGGGCTGAACTACCGGCTGCGGCTCTACCGCAGAACCGGGGGCCGGCAATGGAGCATTGGTTCGGGAGCCGGCAGACGTATCGTTCAACGTGGCAATGCGGGGCGAACGACCGGCCCAGAGACGCTGAATCTCGGCAACCCCAGCACGGTCGTTCAACTGCTGGCGGGTAACGGCAAGGCCATAGGCTGAGGGTTCGTCATCCGGCTTCCAGCGCAGTCCCGTCTCGAACCAGCGAGCGGCAGTCTGGAACTGGTTCAACGAACGGGCATACCAGCCGAACTGTTGGGCCGTCGGCACGTATTTCTGCTCGATGATCGTAGCGGCGATGCGACCGAGCACCTCCTCGCTCAGATCGGCCGGCGGCTGCAGGGCCATCAGATTCGCGGTCGCGGCAAGATAGGTGGCGGTCGCATCCTTGGAATCGTCACGCCATTTATACATGACGTCTTCCGCTTCCTGCGGCGACTTGCGGGCAATCAGCGCCAGCGCCAGGCCCTGCGAGGCAACAGCGGAATCCTGCTTCTCATGAGCGATGCGGAACCACTTTTCGGCATCCGCCGCGTTGTTGCGGCGAAGCTGATACCAGCCGAGCAGCAGCGCGTCCGACGGTAGCCCCTGCTCTTTGGCAAGCCTCTCGACGCGAGAGATATAATCGGAAGCGACTTCGAGCTTGGGATTGTCGTTGCCATCGGCAACAAAGCGGCGGGCAAGATCATCGCGCAGGCTGTCGAATTCTCTGACACCATTGGCATCTGCAGGTTTTTCGAGAGAAAGCAGCGCCTGCATCGAACCATATGGCAGAAGAGCGGCAGCCTTCTGGATCGTCGCCACGCGTTCGGCCGGCTCGGTGCAATTCTTCAGGATGTAGGTATAGGCATCCTGCCCGCGCTGCTGCCTGTTCGTCTCAACAAATGCTTCGGCGACGCGCCAGAGCACGTCTATCTCGGCGCAGGTCAGCAGGCTCGGCGTTTCGGCTGCGATATCGATGACCGTCGCATATTGCTTGAGATCGGAAGCATTGATGAGCCGGGTTCGAGATTCGGCAACGTCCAGGCGGTCGAGCAGGTCGGCAGGCGGTTGCCAGCTTTCGGCGGCCTGACGATCGGCGATCGCCTTGCGCAGCTCGGCATAGCGGCCCTCCGAATAAAGCTGCCACATGTTTTCGAGTTGCCGGTCGCCGTTCTGCGGAATGGCAAGCGGATCGGCAGGCGGCACCCAATTCGGATAGAGCGCCTGAAGGCGGGAGATTTCCGCCTGCAGGCGAAGCTTGTCGCCGCGGCTTGCGAAATAACGAAGGGCGCTTACGTCAACGACCGGCTGCTGGCCTGCTGCCGTGCCTGCCGGCGGCGGATTGGCCGGCGTTGTGGCGGCACCAGCAGGAGCCGCTGATGGTGTGGTCTGCGGGACGACCGGAACCGGAGCCGGCTGCTGGGGCTGATTTGTCTGGGCTTGGCTTGTCTGGATTAGGTCCGTCTGGGCCGGGCTCTGGGGCCGATCGGCGGAATTATCCTGTGTCGCGGCCTGGATTCGTTCCGCTACGGTCTGCACGTCGATCAGCTGATTGGAGGGCGTATCCGGCCCTTTGATGCGCCCCATCATCATGAGTTCGGGGGTCCTGCCACCAAAGCCGAAACGTTCCTGCAATGCTTCACGGTCCTTCAGCCCGGCGATGAGAGTCGCCACCAGGACTGCTGCCGTTACCGCCACAACAGAAGATTTCACAGACACTCCGGATGCTTCTCCCCGACATAGGCCAGCCCCAGAAGCTGAAGCGTTGATGGATAATAATAGGCGGGCGCAAATTGCAGCGCTTCGGCAGGAAGTTTGGTTCCGTCTAATACACAGGCCACAACGTGGTTAACAATTTCATAACCAGGATCGGAAAGCTCCGTCTTCGGCTGTCCGGTAGTCAGATCGATGGTGGCGGGCATGCCGTTTGCGGTCATGCCTTCTTTGAGACGCGTCAGCAAAGCCCTGTCGGTCACGCCGCCTCGCGCCAGATAGAGCGGGATGCGGATCGCATTGTAGCCGAACTCGACGTCGAAACCTTCGGCCGGCTGCGGCTGGCGCTTCAGGCTCACCCATTCCGCGGGCAGCTTGCGCGGGCCGAACTGCATGGCCTTGAGCAGTGAGAGACCATCGTCGGCGAGTTTCTGCCACTGATCGGACGGTGCAAGTGCTGCCATGACGGGAAGCGCTTCATAGACCCAGTAAGATGGGTTGATGACAGGGCCATCGTCACGATCCGCGCCGGAGAAGCCTTTCGCACCTGGCATCAGTAGGGTGCGGCCAGCAAAATCGGCTACGGTTTCCGACAGCGACGACTGCGCTATGCGGGTGGCGGCGGTGATATAGTCGGTTCGGTTCCAGGCGGAACCCGCCAGCGCAAGGGCATAGGCGATCAATATGTCGCCATCGGAGGCATTGTTGGTGTCGGTCACATGCGGGGTGGCGGACGGATCCCATTTCCAGACAGCAAGGCCGTCATTACGCAGCAGCAGTTCGGTGCGGGTGAAATACCAGATCTGCTCGAAATCGGCCGGGCTTGCAGCGAGATAGGCGAGCAGCAGGCCATAGCCCTGCCCTTCGCTATGGCTGATATTGCCGTTGCCGTTATCGACGATGCGGCCGCTCGGATCGAGGAACTTCGCCTTATAGGCTGCCCATGCCTCGCTGCTGATCCGCGGCTGCTGGGCAGAGGCCGGCCCACCGGCGAGCGCCAGCATTATCGTGCCTGCCAGCAATCTGGCGATCCAACCCCTCATTTCGACCTGCCGAGCCTTGAGAGCATTCTGGAAGTGGCCAGACCGATCAGCAGCGACAACACGACCAAAAGGAAGGAATAAGAGAGAATATTCGTCGACAGCCAATTGGCAGCAATCAGGCGATAGTTGGCGATCGACAAGCCGCCAGTGGGCACGAAATCGAAGCGCGTGACCGGCACGCTCTCGATTTTGCCGGTGCGGCTGGAATAGGTGGTGATATGGCCCGCGATTTGCGGCCAGTTCATCTGGGCGGTGAGCGCATTCAGCCCCTCGCGCAGGTCTTTGGCCGAGGGCGATGTCACGACGGTCCAGGCACCACCGCCATCCGGGCTCTTGCCCTGAGCGATCATCAAGGTCGTCGCATTCGACGGCGTGAATACTTGTTCGGCATTTGGGACGAACTGCAGCGAGCTAGCGGTGATGTCGAAGTTGCGGCGCAGCCATTCGCGGAACGCCTCTATGCGGCCCTGAAGTGCGCCGCCGGTGATGCGCGAGCGCCATTGCTCCAGCGCCTCGCGATTATCGATTTCCGTAGGCTGTGAATCCGTCACCGGACGCCAGGAAGCCTGGCTGGCGGTTGCGACATTGACCTGGGTGAGCACCGTTGCCGGCATTTGTGAAATCGAGCCGATGAAAATGGCGTTGCGGTCACCGATCACGCCCGGCGAGGCGACGGTCTCGATTGCAATCGGGTGGCCGGCCATGATCGCGAGCTGACCGAGCAGGGTCGCCGCAGCCGAGAGTGTGTCGGCATCGGTACGGTCGATGAACAGCGGCGTCGGATCGGGATTGCGCCCATAGGGGTAGGATGTGCCGGCCATGGCCGCGAGATTCGGACGCTGACCGACGCGGGCGAAATCCGGCATATGAAATTCGGACGTGTCAAAAAGCGCAAAGCGCGGCGCCTGCGAGGCCGTCGCACCGGGGACGCAGGCCGCATCGTCCTCAGTCATCAGAACTGCCTCAATGGCGATCGAATTCAGGCCAGGCTTGAAGTGCCGCATGGTCACGCGGATCGGAAGCTGGCGGAAAATACCGCCGTTGGTCGTGGCGATCGGCACCGTGGAGGCGATGTTGCCGTTCACATAGATGTCGATGTGGCTGCCGGGGAGCACTTTGCTGGAATAGGCGGCATCGAGCAGGATTTTCGCCTCGCCATAGGCATTGGCATAGAAATCGGCCGGCACGGCGACATTGAAGCCGGTGCGGAAGCGGCGGCCGGAGAAATCGACGGTGCGTATGCCGAGCTGCGAAAGCGGGATGCGCGTATCGGCAAAGAGAAGCGGCGCGTCGGGCGCCGTCCAGCGCTGCGTTGTCAGCACGTCGCGGCGTATTTCGGGGGCACGGTCGGTCGGAGACACGATGGTATCGATCGCTGTCGAAACCGCCTGCCAGGATGGACCGCTGATCAGCAGGACGGGCGAACCATTGCGCGGGTCAGTGACAAAGGCGGCGAGTGGTGCGCTTTCAGCGCCCTGGGGAAGGCTGGGGAAGATCGGCCGCAGCTCGGCCGCGGTACCGACGAGCACCGCCATTTTGCCGGGACCACCTGCCGGCAGCACGCCGGCACTGAAGGAAAAGACCTGGTTCGGCATGCCGCTCAGGAGCGACAGGCCCTGCGCCAGACGCAGAAGTGGCTTGGTGGTACCGGGCTGCTCCATGGCCGGAACGACCAGATCGAATTCCGTCTTGCCTGCGCTATCGACACCAATGGCGCGGATCGCATCCGTGCCGGAAAGCTGGCCGGCATCGCGACCGGCAAAGCTCAGATAGGTGCCGGCTGGATCGATGTTCGACCAGAGCTCATAGGTGGAGTCGATATTGCAATCCGTGCGGTGGCGCTGATTGGCTTCGAAGGTGATGAGGTTGGCACCGGGTTGCAGCAGGCCCGGAGGAACGTCGAAGCTGACCGCCGATGGGCTGTCGGGTGAACCGACCTGCTGCTGGCCGATAGCACGGTTGTTGATGAACACGGTCAGCTGCGACACTTCGGGAGCAACGACGATAGCGTTCTGATAGGTGAAAGTGAACCGCGCTTTCGCCGCCGCCTGCTCCGTCGTCAGATAGATCGACCATGATCTGCGGTCATATTCACCAGCGAGGCCGAGTTCGGAGAAGGGCACGATATAGCGCCTGAAATCACCGGTCTGCGGAGCGGCCGCGACAGGACGGACGGCAGGTGGCGCGGCCGGTTGCGGCTGAGCTTGTGCCGGGGCGGAAGGCGTTGCCGGCGCCGGTGCCGCAGGAATAGCGCTGACCGACGGCGCTGCCGGCGCGGGTGCGGGAGGCTGCACTGGCTGCGGAGCAACCGTCTGTGGCACGACGGGAACAGGAGCCGGCGCGGGCTGCGCAGGCTGGGCGGGCAGTCTCAGGCGCGGAGCAACCGGCGGCGCACCTGCCGGACGCTCGCCAGACATGTCGAAAGGGCTGATCTGCGCATAAGCGAGAACCGACGTGCCGACCAGAAAAAGGGAAGCGGCGAAGAGCTTTCTCATCCGGCGTTCACCTTTGCCGCCTGCTGCTGTCGATGCGCTTCACGCTCCGGCCGCATGCTGCGGAAGAAATACACCAGGCCACGGCTCGTCTGGTAGAGCGAGAGGCCGAGGAACCAGACGGTGCCCCTGATGAGGCCGGGATTACGACGGCGAGAGGCCTGGAACTGCGTCCACTGATCGGAATTGGCGAAGATCAGGTCGGCGATCAGGCGGTGATCCAGAGCGCTCTTCGGCTGATACTGGCAGCCGACATTGGTGATATCGCCTGACGGCTCGATGTTGCGGACGATGAGCGGCAAGGTTTCGAGATCGGCGCCGCTATAGGGGCGGAAGCGGATTTCGCCGAGCGCGCCGACCTGCACTGCATCGAAATGCTTGCTGAAGATGTGCAGGCGCGCGCCGTGGACGGAGACGTCCTCGATGGAGGCCGTGTACCACTGGTCGCCGACGCCGAATTCGCAGCGGCGGTTGACGCGCACGCGGCGGGAGGACGCCCTCTCCCCGCGCTCGGAGACGACGCCGAGCGCGCAGCCGGCAAGGATGAGGTTGATGATGTTCCAGCCGCCGACGACGAGGGTGACATCCGCCTTATAGGGTTCGGCATAGATCTTGTAGATGGTGATCGCCACCGCGATGATCTGCACCGCAAAGATCACGAAAAAGGGCCTGCTGATTTCCGACAGGCGGCTGATTGCAATGGATTCGTCCTTTGCAGTGACCTTGAAGGTCGGCTTGCGCGGATTGAGCATGACCGAGACGACAGCCGGCAACAGGTGCACTGTCTGCACATATTCGTAGAGTTCGGAAATCCATGGCCAGCGGAACGATCCGTAGAGATAGTTCTGCATCATCAGGTTCACGATCATATAGGCGAGCGTATAGGCCAGGAACTCGCCGCCGGAGGCTGTGAAGATTTCCAGATCGAAGAAGAGATAGAAGAGCGGCGCGAAGAGGAAGATCGTGCGTGGGAACGGAAACAGCCAGAACAGCGATGAGGACATGTAGCAGAAGCGCTGCGGCAGGGTGAGGCCGCGCTTGAGCAGCGGAAAGCGGAAGCGCAGGATCTGCATCATGCCCTGCGCCCAGCGGCTGCGCTGGCCGATGAAGCTTGCGAAGGTGGCCGGCTGCAAGCCGGCGATCAGTGGCTTGTCGAGATAGATGCTGTTCCAGCCGGCACCATGAAGGGCAAGCGCGGTCTCGCAATCCTCGGTGATGCTGACACCGCTGAAACCGTTGGTGGATTGCAGCGCGCGACGGCTCAGCACCGCTGCCGAACCACAGAAGAAGGCGGCGTTCCATTTGTCGAGGCCGCGCTGGATAATGCCGTAGAACATTTCGTTCTCGCTCGGCATCTTTTCGAAGGTGCGCAGGTTGCGCTCCAGCGGGTCCGGATTGATGAAGAAATGCGGTGTCTGGACAAGGAAGAGCTTCGGGTCATCGTCGAAATAGCCGACCGTCTCCAGAAGGAAGTCGCGCGCCGGCGCGTGGTCAGCGTCGAAAACGGCAATCAGCTCGCCGCTCGAATGCTGCATGCCGTTGTTGAGGTTGCCGGCCTTGGCATGTTCGTTGCGGTCGCGCGTCAGGTAATTGACATCGAGATCGATGCAGAGCTGCTTGAGCTCGGCATGGCGGGCCGCAGCGGCCTGCGCTTCGATCAGCTTACCGGAATTGCGCTTCTGCAACGTGCCGCCATCGTCCAGCAGCCAGACGTGCAGCTTGTCGGCCGGATAATCCATCGCCTTGGCGGCGGCGAGCGTATTGGCAAGAAGGCCGGAATCTTCGTTATAGGACGGCACGAAGACATCGACATGGGGGAAACGTTCGAGCTTGCCGGCGCGCGAAGGACGCGGCGGCAGCGGGGTCGCGACAATGAAGAGCGACAGCGCCAGCATCATCACGCTATACATTTCAGCGAGATAGAGCAGCAGGCCGGGAATGAAGTTGGCGAGCTGGTTGACCGGCGGCAGCGTATTGGTCGTGCGCCAGTAGACATAGCGCAGCACGATGGCCGTACCGAAGGCGAGCGCCACGAGACGCCATGTGCCCTCGCCCTTCAGCACCTTGATGAGCGCCATCACCGTGACGACGGTGATGCTAGCGATGAGCTGGGTCTGCAGATTGACGGGCAGCGTGATCAGCGCGATCACACAAAGCGACACCACAGCCCATATGACAACACTGCCAGCCTTACGCATGAACATTCCTTCGAAATGGCTCAACCGCTGCGCATCGGCGCATTGGGCATATTTGCTATCTCTGGCAGGCGGCCGTCATGGCCGCATCGCCTATGCAATCAGGCGAAGGCACGGTCACACCGATCGGCCTCGCCGTTTGTTGGATCGGCGCCGGCGCCTCTGCCGGCGGCTCTATCGCATTCGTCTGCGTGTCGTCGGTCGGCAGCGGCACCCGGGGGCCGACAGGCGGCTGCAGGACCGGGACGGCGGATGCCGGCTGCGCCTGCACGCGGCGTACGGTTACGGCCCGTGACTGGCGGACCGCGGCAGGAGCGGGCTCGTAACCGATCGGCATCGTGGTCGGACGATAGCCGCCTTCATCGGGATAGATCGGAGCGCCGGTCTGGCCGAGCGCCGGATTGGCCGGTGGCGGAGTGCCATAGGGATTCCAGATATCGCCGTCGAAAGTGCCGATGACGGTGTAGCCGTAGACTATACCGAGAAGCTGGCGCTCGGTAGCGCGCGCATCGCAAAGGCGCAGGCGGATCTGGATCATGCCGAAGTTGCGCGCCTGCGTCTGCGCGGACCGGCTGGAGCGGATCTGCTGCCAGGCATAAATGCAGGTATCGCCGGTGCGGCTATAGCCCGAGGCATAACCGAAGGGACCGTAGCTGTTCTGCAGGAAGGTCGCGGATGTCGCCATCGGAACGCCGGGAACCGAGCGCGCCATCTCGCGGGCGATATCCCCTTCCCGGATCATCCTGTAGGAGGCGCTACCGGCCCCGGGATTGGCGCCGGATGCGCCAAGGAATTGAGCTTTCAGGAAATTCTGGCCCTGAACGGATGAGGACGTGAAGAGCGATATCGTCTGCTCCACACCGTTTCCGCGCTTTTGTTCTACGACGCTGACGATCGACGGGCCACCGGGGGGCGGCAGCACAAGCGCCTTTTCCGGCTCCACGGTCTCAGGCCCGGCAGGCTGACGCACTCCACCTGTCGACGTGCAGCCGGCTATCATGGCCGCAACGGCCACCACCGATATCGTCTTCGGAAAATGCATGTCCTGGCCGTTGCTATCGTATTTTTGATCTTTGTCTGAAGGGACAAAGCGCGACGAATTTCCGAATCAACAACCCCTATGTCGTTCATTAGGAATAAACGATGCTTATGGTTAACAAATGGTCAACATCTCGCCCACAGTTGAACCGGGTAAAATTGGCAGACGCTCTACTTTTACGGGCACTACCACAGGAGAGGAAATGAACGGCATCCGGCAAAGGACGGTCCGGAGGCTCTCAATCTTGTCAGCACGGCAATGAGGCTCTTCCCGGGCCTCACGCCTGTTCCGCGGGAGGCTTGCTGTTCAGCACTTCGCGGACCTTGTGGGCCAGCTGTTCCAGGCTGAAGGGCTTGGCAAGCAGCGAGACGCCGTGGTCCAGCACACCATTGTGAACAATGGCGTTGCGGGTGTAACCGGTCGTGTAGAGTATCCGGATCTCCGGCCACTTTTCCATGACGGCATCGGCAAGCTGGCGGCCATTCATCTGCGGCATGACGATATCGGTGAAGATGAGATCGACGCGCTCGTTCTGCAGAACGTCCAGCGCCTCGGGACCTCCGGCGGCCTGCAGCACGCTATAACCGAGTTCGCGCAGGCTTTCGGCCGTCATTTCCCGCACACTCTCGTCATCCTCGACCACGAGGATGGTATCCTCGATGCTCCCCTGCGGGATCGGTGTCATCGACGGCGCCGAAAAACGTGCGTCGCCCGGACCGACATGGCGCGGGAGATAGATCTTTACCGTCGTGCCACGATCGATCTCGGAATAGATCTTGATGTGTCCCCTGCTCTGCTTGACGTAGCCATAGACCTGGCTGAGGCCGAGGCCCGTGCCCTTGCCGGGACCCTTCGTGGTGAAAAAGGGATCAAAGGCGCGTTCCAGAACCTCGGGCGACATGCCGATGCCGGTATCGGTGATGCTGATCATCACATATTGGCCAGCCTCCACCTCCTGGTGCATGCGCGCATAACGATCGTCCAGTTCGGTATTGGCTGTCTCGATGGTCAGATGCCCGCCTTCAGGCATGGCGTCGCGCGCATTGACCGAGAGGTTGAGGATGGCATTTTCAAGCTGGCTCAAATCGGCGAAGGTCGTCCAGAGGCCACCCGCCAGAACCGCTTCGATCCTGATCTGCTCGCCCAGCATCCGGCGCAGCAGTTCCGACATGCCGCCGACCAGCTTGTTTGCATCTATGATTTCCGGCGCCAACGGCTGCTGGCGTGAAAAGGCAAGCAGGCGCGCGGTCAGCACCGCCGCGCGCTGCGCGCCGTCCCTGGCGCTCTGGATCGAGTTCAGGAGGCGTGGATCTTCCTTGCCGTTCAGCCGCCTCTGGGCAAGATCGAGGCTACCGACGATGATCGCCAGCATGTTGTTGAAGTCATGAGCGACGCCGCCGGTCAGCTGGCCGATGGTTTCCATCTTCTGCAACTGGCGCACCTGCGCCTGGGCGGCGGCATGGTCCGCCATCTCGCGTTTCAGTTCGCCGGTGCGCTGCGCAACCGTCTCTTCCAGTTTCCTGTTGAAATCGTTGAGCTCTCCGCGCAGACGCGCCTGCCGGCCGTGCGAGACGACGATCGCCTGCATCAGTCCGACGATGATGAATGCATTGACGACGAAGGTCGACAGGCCGATCCATTGGCCGAAGGTGACGGGCCAGAAGATATCGTGCGGCTCGACGAAGAACTGCTGGACGATGAAACCCGACAGAATGGCGGCGACCGCCCCTGGTCCGGCACCGCCGATGAAACTTGCGATCAGGACGGCGGGCAAGAAGCTCAGAAAGGGAAAGCCAGAGAGATAATCACCGGCAGCAATGCGCAGCAGGAAGGTGAATGCAACGGCGGCGACAGCGAGCGGATAGGTCAAACCCGGCCTATGACGCAGCCAGTCCGTGGCGCTCAACAAATCCATTTCCCAGCCTCTTCCCTTCCGTTACGAAAACGGCCCTCCAGCTTTTGCATATCGAATCCGGCCGGGCAATATGCCGTTTCTCGCACTACGGCGATCCAGCCTTGACGAGCAGCCGGCTCGGGACAGATAAGCCATGACACCCGGCAAAGGGCCTGGCACGGTCTACGCGAGGGTAAAGGGTGGACGAAACCATGAAAGACATATTCATCGTCGAAGACGATGCGCTGATCGCCATGCTCCTTGAGGAGATGCTCGAGGATCTCGGCTACCGCGTCAGTGCGAACGTTCCGGATCTGGAGCAGGCGCTCGATGCAGCCCAGAACAAAGAGTTCGACGCGGCTATCCTCGATGTATCATTGGCCGGAAAGAGTTCGCTGCCGGTCGCAAAGCTGCTCGAGGCGCTCGGCAAGCCCTATGTCTTTGCGACGGGATATGGCAGCGCGCCCGAAGGCAGCAATTCAAGCCAGCCTGTCCTGCGAAAACCGTTCCAGCTCTCCGATCTCGAAAAAGCGCTCAAAGGCATGCAGGCCTAAAGCGAATTGCGATCTTTCAAGTGCGCTTGCCGCGCGTCAGGTTCTTGTCTCACGCATGTCGTTACCGCAAAACCGCTGCGCAGTTTTGCGCGAGCGAGGTGCTTTAGCGCACCTGATCGAGAAGGCGCTTGCATTCCAGGAGATCGTAAAGCGCTTCCTGGAGCAGCGCACGATCCTCCTTACCGACACTCGACTTGCCGACCGAAATTTCCGGCTGATCATCCTCGCCGCTGACGAAATTGAAGAAGCGGCGCGTGATCGGCGGCTTTGCACGGCCGACGATCTGGTCCTCTTCCGCCATGGCGACGCGCGGTTCACCGGTATCATTCACGTTGCCCGAGAGCGCTTCGACGCTTGCAAGATCGCCGTGACCGACCGCGACGACAAACTTGTTGCCGTTGGTCTTCAGGAGCTTCTGCACGCCCTTGATCGTATAACCGTGATCGTAGAGCAGATGGCGGATGCCTTTCAAAAGGTCGACATCTTCTGGCCGGTAATAACGCCGGCCACCGCCACGCTTCATCGGCTTTATCTGCGGAAAACGGGTCTCCCAAAAGCGCAGCACATGCTGCGGCAGGTCGAGATCATCGGCAACTTCGCTGATGGTGCGAAAGGCATCCGGGCTCTTGTCCAACGTCATACTGCTACGCGACCTCGCGGATCGATCCAAACGGCGACTCACCATATTTCAACGGTTTGGAGCCGCGAATTCAAGTCACGTCTTCGCGTTGCGCACAGCAGGTGGAGCTACGCGGCAAAAAATTTCCGTTCAGCGGGAAAAAGATGATCAGGCAGCCGGGTTTTGCGGCTTGGTTTTGCCCTTGCGGGCAACATGGGATTTGAGAATGCGCGTCTTGAGCACATTCGAGGCCTTAAAGGTCATGACGCGGCGGGGAGAAATCGGAACTTCCTCACCGGTCTTCGGGTTGCGGCCGATACGCTCGTTCTTGTCGCGCACCTGGAAGGTTGCAAAGGAGGAAAGTTTGACGGTTTCGCCGCGCACGATGGCGTTGCAGATTTCGTCGATAACCGTTTCAACCAGCTCAGCAGATTCTGTCCGGGAGAGACCGACCTTCCGAAAAACGGATTCCGCCAGGTCTGCTCGCGTCACTGTCTTTCCGGTCATGGTTTCCCCGCCCAATAGAAAATATTTTGTGAAAGTGGACGAAGATTATTTGTCTTGTGCCTCACGGTCAAGCTCTTGTTCGCCGCCAGTTTTTTAGGATTTGTGCCTACCAGCGCAGCAAAACCGCGCCCCAGGTGAAGCCGCCGCCCATGGCTTCCAGCATCACGAGGTCGCCCTTCTTGATGCGTCCGTCGCCGGCAGCGGTCGCGAGTGCCAGCGGAATGGAGGCAGCAGACGTATTGCCGTGCAGATCGACGGTAATGACAACCTTTTCCGGGGCAATGTTCAGCTTCTTGGCCGAACCGTCGATGATGCGGCGATTGGCCTGGTGGGGGACCAGCCAGTCGAGATCATCAGAAGTCGTTCCGGTCGAATCGAAAGCGGCCTGGATGACGTCGGTAATCATGCCCACGGCATATTTGAAGACCTCGCGGCCTTCCATGCGCAGCTTGCCGACCGTACCCGTCGAGGACGGACCGCCGTCGACGTAGAGTTTTTCCTTGTGCGAACCGTCGGAACGCAGATGTGCGGTCAGCACGCCGCGATCTGCCGTCGTCCCCTCGCCTTCGGCCGCCTCCAACACGATCGCGCCGGCGCCGTCGCCAAAAAGCACGCAAGTGGTGCGGTCATTCCAATCGAGGATGCGGGAGAAGGTCTCAGCGCCGATGACGAGCACGCGCTTGGCAAGACCGCCGCGGATATATGCGTCAGCCGTCGTCACCGCATAGACGAAACCCGTGCAGACGGCCTGAACGTCGAAGGCGAAGCCATGCGCCATGCCGAGACGATTCTGGATGTTGACGGATGTCGCCGGGAAGGTGTTGTCAGGCGTCGAGGTGGCACAGATGATCATATCGATATCATCAGGCGTCAGCCCGCCATTTGCGAGCGCGGCACGCGCTGCCGCCTCGCCGAGCGAGGCCGTCGTTTCATCATCGCCGGCAATGTAACGCTGCCGGATGCCGGTACGCTGGACGATCCATTCGTCCGACGTGTCGACGACACCTTCCATTTCGCGGTTGGTCATCACGCGTTTCGGAAGTGCAGCTCCGAAGCCACGAACCACTGATCGGATCATATTGCTTGAATCCCGTCGCTCACGCGGCTTCCGGCCCCATCGGGGGCAGCCGCTTGGCATGATATTTTTTGAGATCGTTTTCTATTTTCTGGGTCAGGCCATTCTTGGCCATGTCATAACCGACTTCGATGGCCGCGGCTATACCTTCGGCATTCGCTCCACCATGGCTCTTGATGACGATGCCGTTCAAGCCAAGAAACACGCCGCCGTTGACCTTGCTCGGATCGAGCTTCTCGCGCAGCATGTCAAAGGCGCTCTTGGCGAAGAGATAGCCGATGCGGGCAAGCAGCGTGCGCGACATGGCGGCGCGCAGATAGGCGCCGATCTGCCGGGCCGTGCCTTCGGCCGCCTTCAGCGCGATATTGCCGGAAAAGCCTTCCACCACCACGACGTCGACCGTGCCCTTGCCGAGATCATCACCCTCGACGAAGCCGGAATATTCGAGCGAATCAAGATTGGCCTCGCGCAGCAGGCGACCGGCCTCCTTGACCTCTTCCTGGCCCTTGATTTCCTCGACGCCGACATTCAGCAGACCAACGGTCGGACGCTCCACTTCGAACAGGGCTCGCGCCATCGCGCCGCCCATGAGAGCAAAATCCATGAGCTGCTGCGAATCGGCGCCGATCGTGGCGCCCACGTCGAGCACGATGCTTTCGCCCTTCATCGTCGGCCAGATGGCGGCGATCGCCGGGCGTTCGATATTGGCCATCGTGCGCAGACAAAACTTGGCCATTGCCATGAGCGCGCCGGTGTTGCCGGCGGAAACGGCGACATCGGCCTCGCCCGACTTCACCGCTTCGATGGTGCGCCACATGGTGGAGACATAGCGGCCGCGGCGCAGCGCCTGGCTCGGCTTCTCTTCCATGCTGACGGCAAGTTCGCAATCGTGAAAGGTCGACTTTTCCCTGAGCTTGGGAAACTTCGCCAGAACCGGGTCGCACTGTTCCTTGATGCCGTAAAAGACGAAGGAAATATCCGGGTGCCTGTCCAGCGCCTTGGCGGCACCGGGGATGACAACCTGGGGACCAAAGTCGCCACCCATGAGGTCGAGAGATATTCTGATCACGCGTCCCTGATCCTTCTCTTTCGCCTCAGGGGCGAAATTTCGGCCAAAATACCGGTTTTGGCGTCGCTTACAACTGAATTATGGCAAATGCCGGGGATGCTTCAGTCCTTTTTCCAGTCCTTGAGCGCGGCGAATGCAGAGGGCTTCCGGTCATTTTCCCCCGTATCCTCGATGTGGGCCGCGAACTCCACGCCTTCCTTGCGCGGATAGGGATCGATGGCAAGTGCTGCGAATTCCGCGACGACCTCACCGGCATCAATCGTATCGCCGGTAAAGATCTCCGGCAGGTCCGGACCATCGGGATCCAGCACCATCTCACCAGTATCATTAGCCGGATGGCGGGCAAGCTTGGAATTTTCAGGCACGAAGATCTGCTCGAAGCTCTCGTCGATCTCGGATTCGACGGGCTCGAGGGTGACGATGCAGGACTGGACGATCTTCGCCTGCACGCGTCCCTTGACGCGGATACCGTCGCGCTTCCACCTGTTGATCTGCAGATCGGCATGGAGATCGTCCACCGATACGACGTTCCAGCTTTCGGCCAGCGCCTTCAGCTCATCCTTGTCGGCGCTCACGCGGACCTCGACCGGATTGGCAGAGATGTGTCCGACCTTGACCGGATAGGAAAAGGGAATCTCGCTCAGATCTTTCTTCATGATTCTACTCCTCAGGCGACCTCAGGAATCGTCGCCGAACCGGTGGCGATCGCCTCTTCGGGAATGGCCGACAGATGGGCTTCCGTCGCCATCATCCATTGCGCGAGACCGCTCATGTCGGCGGCCCCGGCGGTTTCGGGATAGATATTGCGCTGAAGCGCTGCGGAAAGAGCAGCGGCATCAGCGGCATCCATGGCCTTCGAATAGGCTTCCAGCCGGCCATAGAACATGCCCGCGAGCTTCTTCATGCGCTTCGGCACGCTGTTGTCGCCGATGCCGAGTTCGCGAATCGAATAGTCGATATCCTGAAAGAAGGCATCGACGATTTCCTGGGCGATCTCCTGGCCGCTTGTCCCGGAGGTGCGGGTGCGGCGGAAAAACAGGATCATGACAATCGACAGCATCTCGAAGCGGCCCATGACGGTATCGGGCACGTCAAGGCGCTCATAGAGCTCCGGCATGCGGGCAGCGGCCGTAAGAGCCGCATATTGCCGCTCGACGATGGTCTGGTTGCTGTTTCTCTTACCGAAGAGCCCGAAGATCATTTGTTTTTTCCGGAAATGCCGCATTCTTGGCGCCGAGCGGCACCGGGCCTTGTTGCATGATTTCGAAAGCTGGTTTACCGAAGCAGGCGCGAATTGCAATGCTGTTCGTGGCCGGTTTCGGGACAGGTGCGCTCCGGTGCACAACGAGGCGGATCGGGAGAGTTCGACCCCGGAATGGCCACAATGGTTTTGCAGGAGGAAGCACGCAGTATTTGGAATGGCTGCTATCGATACTCAAGGGAGTAGATGTCGTTGAAGAAACGGTATTTCAAGTCAGACATGAAATTCTTCAGCAATGCGGCCATAGCCATCATAATCGCCTCCACCACCGCCCTTTCAGGCTGCCAGACGAGCACCGTGCTGAACGGCGGCTATATCGTCGACCAGCAGTCGCTGGCGCTGGTGCCTGAGGGTTCCAGCCGCGAGCAGGTGCTGCTGTCGCTCGGCACACCGTCCACGACAGCAACCTTCGACGGCGAAGTCTTCTATTACATCTCGCAGCGCCGTCAGCGCTCGATGGCCTACCAGAAGCTGCGCGTCACCGACCAGAGCATTCTCGCCATCTATTTCGACAAGGACGGCGTCGTGACCCGCCGCGCCAACTACACCCTGCAGGACGGCAAGGTATTCGACACGATTGCCCGCGTTACGCCGACCGGCGGCCGCGAACTCACCTTCCTGCAGCAGATGCTGTCCGGCGGTAGCGCGGCCAATGCAGCCAAGAGCCTCTTCGGCGGTGGCGCCGGCGGCACGCCGCAGAACCCGTCCAGCCTGCGCTAAAGCAAGCTGTTTCCGATACAGAAAAACCCGCCGGAGCGATCCGGCGGGTTTTTTCCTTCATTCGCTCAAATGTTTCAGCTTGCGAGAACCGCCAGCAGCAGCAGCGCCACGATATTGGTGATCTTGATCGCGGGGTTGACAGCGGGACCGGCCGTATCCTTGTAGGGATCGCCGACGGTATCGCCCGTCACCGATGCCTTGTGAGCATCCGAGCCCTTCATGTGGCGAACGCCGTCCTTGTCAACGAAGCCGTCTTCGAAGCTCTTCTTGGCATTATCCCATGCACCGCCACCCGAGGTCATCGAGATCGCGACGAAGAGGCCGTTGATGATGACGCCGAGCAGCGATGCGCCAAGTGCTGCAAAGGCTGACGCTTTGGAGCCGGAGATGATGAGCACGCCGAAATAGACGACGATAGGCGCCAGCACCGGCAGCAGCGACGGAATGATCATTTCGCGGATCGCGGCCTTGGTCAGAAGATCGACGGCGCGGCCGTAATCAGGCTTTTCCGTGCCCTGCATGATGCCCGGCTTTTCGCGGAACTGCTTGCGCACTTCCTCGACGATCGCGCCGGCGGCGCGGCCGACAGCGGTCATGGCGATGCCGCCGAAGAGATAGGGAATCAGGCCGCCGAACAGCAGACCGGCAACCACGTAGGGGTTCGACAGATCGAAGGAGATCGGGCCGATATTCTGGAAATACGGATACTGGTCGGGATGCGCGGCAAAATATTGCAGGTCGTTCGCATAGGCCGCAAAGAGCACCAGCGCGCCGAGACCGGCCGAACCAATCGCGTAACCCTTGGTGACGGCCTTCGTCGTATTGCCGACGGCATCGAGCGCGTCGGTGGACTTGCGCACTTCCGGCGGTAGGTGAGCCATTTCGGCGATGCCGCCGGCATTGTCCGTGACCGGGCCGAAGGCATCGAGCGCGACGATCATGCCGGCGAGGCCGAGCATGGCGGTGACCGCGATGCCGGTGCCGAAGAGGCCGCCGAGCTGATAGGTGGCAAGAATGCCGCCGACGATGACGATTGCCGGCAGGGCCGTCGATTCCAGGGATACCGCGAGGCCCTGGATGACGTTGGTGCCGTGGCCGGTGACCGATGCCTGGGCGATCGAGACGACCGGGCGCTTGCCGGTGCCGGTATAATATTCGGTGATGACGACAATCAGCGCTGTGACGACGAGGCCGACGAGACCGCAGAAGAACAGCTTCGTGCCGGTGACATCAAAACCGGCGACCTGACCGAGCGAACCCCAACCGACCGTCAGCGAGGTTGCTGCGCCAAGACCGATGATCGACAGAAGGCCGGTCACGATGAGCCCCTTGTAGAGGGCGCCCATGATCGAACCGTTGGGGCCGAGCTTGACGAAGAAGGTGCCGATGATCGAGGTGATGATGCAGGCGCCGCAGATTGCCAGCGGATAGATCATAGCCGACTGCAGGATAGGTGCCCCGGCAAAGAAGATTGCCGCGAGAACCATCGTGGCGACGACGGACACCGCATAGGTTTCGAAGAGGTCTGCCGCCATGCCGGCGCAATCACCGACGTTGTCACCGACGTTGTCGGCAATGGTTGCGGGGTTGCGCGGATCGTCCTCCGGAATACCGGCTTCGACCTTGCCGACGAGATCGCCGCCGACGTCAGCACCCTTCGTAAAGATGCCGCCGCCGAGGCGGGCGAAGATCGAGATCAGCGAAGCGCCGAAGCCGAGCGACACGAGTGCGTCAATGACTTCGCGCGAGCCGGCCTCATGGCCGAGCACGATCGTCAGCACATAATAATAGATGGAGACGCCGAGCAGCGCGAGGCCGGCAACCAGAAGGCCGGTGATCGCGCCCGACTTGAAGGCAATGTCCAGGCCGGCCTTGAGGCTCGCGGATGCTGCCTGGGCGGTGCGCACATTGGCGCGGACAGAAACGTGCATGCCGATGAAGCCGGCAGCACCCGAGAGGACGGCGCCAATCAGGAAACCGATCGCGGCCGTAGCGGAAAGAAGCAGCCATGCTGCAATGAAAACAACAATGCCTACGATGGCAATGGTTCTATACTGACGCGTCAGATAGGCCTGTGCGCCCTCGCGGATATAGCCCGCGATCTCCTGCATGCGGCTGTTGCCCTGATCGGCAGCAAGCACCGACCGGGTTGCCCAGATGGCATAGACCACCGAGAGCAGGCCACATGCGATTACCAATAAAAGAATGGTCATTCGCTCTTTCCTCCCATAAGCCGGAACTCACTCCTTCTCCGGCGACGAATGCTGCTGAATCGACTCCTCTCCACAGAAACGCTCAACAGGCGTGCGGAGATTGCGTGGTCGATAACGTCGCGTCAAGACTGCAAAACTTCAAAAGCCTTGCAGTTCCGAAGAAAGAAAGGGAAGGATCGTTTGGCGGCTAAGTGCCTATTTCTTCTGGTCGCCGCGCACCTGCTTGGCGATGCGGTCCAGAACGGCATTGACGAGCTTCGGCTCATCGTCGTCGAAGAAGGCACGAGCGATCTCGACATATTCGGTAACGATGACGGCGACCGGCACGTCCTTGCGGTCGACGAGTTCGAAAACGCCGGCGCGCAGGATGGCGCGGACAGTGCTGTCCAGGCGCGACAGCGCCCAATCGTCCTGCAGAGCAGAGGCGATCAGCGGATCGAGGCGGAGCTGGTCGCGCACGACGCCTGAGACGATCGAGCGGAACCAGCCGGCATCGGCCTTCAGATAGGTTTCGCCGTCAAGTTCCTGGCCGAGGCGGTGCGCCTCGTATTCCGCCACGATTTCCAGAACGCCGGTGCCGCCGATATCCATCTGATAAAGCGCCTGCACAGCCGCGAGGCGTGCAGCGCCTCGCTGGTTGGCAGCCTTGACCGGTCGTTCGGTATTTTCGTCAGTCATTCTTTATGCACCCAACTTCTTCTTCAGCTCGATCATGGTGAGAGCTGCACGGGCGGCGAAACCGCCCTTGTCCTTTTCCGAGCGGCGTGCGCGCACCCAGGCCTGTTCATCGTTCTCGACGGTCAGGATGCCGTTGCCGATGGCAAGGGATTCGCTGACGGCGAGATCCATAAGAGCGCGCGAGGACTCGTTCGACACGATGTCGAAATGATAGGTCTCGCCGCGGATGACCATGCCGAGTGCGACGAAACCGTCATACTGCGTGCCATCATTATCCGCGCCATCGAGCGCCATGGCAATCGTCGCCGGAATTTCCAGCGCGCCGGGCACAGTGACGACGTCAAAGGTTGCGCCCGCTTCTTCCAGCGCGAAGGTCGCGCCTTCCAGAAGAGCATCGGCCATGTCGTCATAGAAGCGTGCTTCGACGATCAAAATATGGGGAGCGGTCTCTTTCGGCATGGTTCACCTTCGGTTGGAGGGGCATTTTCCACTCGGGCAGGCCGC
The DNA here is from genome assembly GCF_000281145.1 of Rhizobium sp. CF142. Lineage (NCBI taxonomy): Bacteria > Pseudomonadati > Pseudomonadota > Alphaproteobacteria > Hyphomicrobiales > Rhizobiaceae > Rhizobium > Rhizobium sp. CF142. Next base: position 75,130 of record NZ_AJWE01000091.1, read on the forward strand.
GGTCAAAACATGCCTTCGAGCGAATGGCAAGCAAATTCGGGCGACGCTCTGAAGGAAAGACAAAATATCTGCAATGGGATAGCTCGGCCGCACACTGTCGGGCGCAACCACGCAAAAAACATGCTTAGCCGGGTGACGCAATAACGGCAAATCCAAGGCAGAATTCATGAACAATTTGTAATTGATTTTCAGTGACTTAATCCATTGAAAGAACAATGCTGCAGCGCCAAATCTCAGTCGTAGCGCAGACGATCCCCTGTTGACAGCCGACCGTCGCAGCAGACGAAAGGATACCATCATGAACCGCCTTGCTAAAATCACCATTGCCGCCGCTTTCTCCTCCCTTGCATTTGCCGGCGTCAGCCGGGCTGAAAGCCTCGGCATGAATAGCGCCCAGGGTATCGAGCAGACGCTTCGCACCTTCCAGGGCGACTTCGACGTCCAACCGGTCTACAACTGGCACAATCTCGACGACGAGGACACCGGCCCGCGCTCTGTCCTTCAGCGCCCGCAAAGCGCTGTCCACGCCATCCAGGCCTCCATCGACGCCAACAGGTCGCTGGCACACAAGCTCAACAATGACGGCGTCAATATCCGTAATGTTGTGAACGCCGAACAGGCAGCCGACGGCAGCATTACGTTCTACGTTCGCTGAGGCTGCCAGCTTGGAAGGCGACATGGGCGGCTGATCTCCTCACCACCCATGCCGCCTTCTGTCGAAATCGCTGTTGCATTTTCCGCCTGATAGGATTGTCTTCTCGCCAAAACGGAGGACCCTATGGCGACGAACGCAAAACCGGTCATCAACACGGCCGATCTCTCCCTCGAACACTGGACCAGGGGAAGGCTCTTCGAGAGCCGCGACACGTCTTTCGGAAACGATTTGGGGCTTGCCAATCTCGGCATCAGCTACAGCGAAGTGCCACCAGGCAAATCCGGCTGCCCTTTTCACAACCACCATGTCGAGGACGAGCTCTTTTATATCATCGAGGGCACGGGCGAATATCGCTTCGGCGACCAGCGCTATCCGATCAAGAAGGGCGATGTGCTGGGCGCACCCTCGGGCGGACCGGAAACGGCGCATCAGATCATCAATACCGGATCAACGCCGCTCATCTATTTGGGCCTGTCGACCAAGGCGAAGACCGAGATCTGCGAATATCCCGATTCCGGCAAATTCCTCGCCAAGACCAATCGCGACGGCAGCTCCTTCGACCATATCGGCCGGGGAGAAAATGCGCTTGATTACTGGGACGGCGAGCCGGGCTTTTGATGAAAAGCACCGTCGTCACCCCTCACTTCAGAGCATCCTATCAATGATCGATATTCCGACACTGGAAACCGAACGGCTCATTCTGCGCGCGCACCGGCTCGATGATTTCGACGCGCATTTCGAACTCTGGCGCGACGAAGACGTCGTGCGCTTCATCGGCGGCGTGCCTTCTACCCGCGAACAAAGCTGGTCGCGCCTGCTGCGCCTTGCCGGCATGTGGCATCACATGGGCTTCGGTTTTTTCGCGATCGAAGAAAAGGATGGCGGCCGCTTCATCGGCGAAGCGGGTTTCCTCGAAGCGAAACGCGAGATGCAGCCTTCAATCGAAGGCACGATGGAGGTGGGCTGGGCGCTGATGCCTTCAGCCCATGGCAAGGGCTATGCCACGGAGGCGCTGAAGGCGATCATCGGCTGGGGCGAGAAGCAGTTTCCGGGACGGATGATGACCTGCATCATCAGCCCTGATAATGCGCCGTCGCTCAAGGTCGCGGACAAGCTCGGTTTCAGGGAAACGGCGCGGACCGACTATAACGGGCCGATCATTCAGTTTTCGCGGTAGGAAACTCGGCAAGACGAGCGGCATAACGCGCCATCGTATCGACCTCGAAATTGACGAAGTCGCCGGCCTTGCGCTCACCCCAGGTGGTGACCTCAAGCGTGTGGCGGATCAACAGTACGTCGAAATCCGTGCCATCGACGGTATTGACGGTGAGCGACGTGCCGTCGAGTGCGATGGAGCCCTTGGGTGCTACGAATTTCGCGAGATGGGCCGGCGCACGCAGACGATAGCGTGTGGCGTCGCCTTCTTCCGTCACCGACAGGATCTCGGCCTTGCCGTCGACATGGCCGGAGACGATGTGACCGCCAAGCTCGTCACCGATCTTCAGCGAACGCTCGAGATTGACATGGCTGCCCGCCTGCCAGGTGGAAATCGTGGTGAGCCGCAGCGCCTCTTCCCATGCCTCGACCTCGAACCAGCGGCCGTTGCTGCCATCCTGCGGCAGGCCGGTCACGGTAAGGCAGATACCGGAATGAGAGATGGAAGCGCCCATATCGATGGTCGCCGGGTCGTAATTCGTCGCGACGCGAAGCTTGATGCCTTCCTTCAGCGGCGAAACGGATTCGATCGTGCCGACATCAGTGACAATTCCGGTGAACATCAATTCTCTCTTTCGTATTCGTCCAGGCGATCCGCGCCGAATATGTAAGTGCCCCTGTGGGCGAAACCGGATGGTATGTCGGTTGCCTGCAGCGGGGATTCAATACCGCCCTCGCCGATGACGACAGGCGCCTGATAAAGCTGGATGCGATCGACTAGACCGGCTTCGAGGAAAAGCTTCGCGGTTTTCGCGCCGCCTTCGACCAGGAGCGAGGAAATACCGCGCGTGGCAAGCGCCGGCAGCAGGACTTCGGGGTGATAGGGATTGCAGTAGAGGATCTCGACGCCGGCGGCTTCGAGCGCGGCGCGGCGGGAGTCCATCTCGGTGGGGTCTGTGGGTGTGTTACCCCCCTCTGTCCTGCCGGACATCTCCCCCATAAGGGGGGAGATTGGCTGGGGGCTGGCTCGCCGTCCTACATCGTTGCTCGAAGCAGAGCCATCGTCACCAGAAGCTAGAGAATTCGGAGCGTGCTCCTTGCCGATCTCCCCCCTTGTGGGGGAGATGCCCGGCAGGGCAGAGGGGGGTAACCCTTCCTCCGACCCTAGCGGTGAAATCTCTTCGCTCGCCACCACAATCACCGGCACCTCCCGCGCCGTTTCGACAAGCTTGCTCGTCAGCGGCAGGGCCAGATTGGGGTCGAGCACGATGCGAACGGGTGATTGCTCCTCAAGACCCGGCATGCGCACGGTCAGCAATGGATCGTCAGCTATCGCCGTACCGATGCCGACAAGGATCGCATCGGTTTCTGCTCGCAGCGCCTGCACCTGGGCACGCGCTTCCGGACCTGTGATCGCCACCTGCCCTACCCCCTCGCGGCCGATCATGCCATCAGCGGAAACCGCAAGCTTGAGAGTCACATAGGGGCGGTTCTTCGTCTGGCGGGTGAGATAGCCTGACAGCGATTGCCTGCCCTCTTCCTCCAGCACGCCCGAGGTCACCTCGATGCCGGCATTGCGCAGCATGGAAATGCCGCGGCCGGAAACTCTGACATCGGGATCGGTGACGCTGATGACGACGCGGCCGACGCCATAAGCGATCAGGGCCTCGGCGCAGGGTGGCGTCTTGCCGTGATGCGAGCAGGGTTCGAGCGTGACATAGGCCGTCGCACCGCGGGCAAGTTCGCCGGCTTCGGCGAGCGCCTGCGGCTCGGCATGCGGGCGGCCGCCAAGCGCGGTCACGGCACGGCCGACGATCACGCCATCTCGAACGATGACGCACCCAACGGATGGGTTCGTGGAAGTCTGGCCAGTATGCCAGCGCGACAGGCGGATCGCGGCTGCCATGAAGCGTTCGTCCTCAGGCCGCGCGATCCCCTCGCCCATGGTCAGACGTCCAGTGGATCGCGGGCGATCTTGGCGTTGAGCTCGGCGATCAGTTTTTCGAAATCCTCGGCATGCGAGAAATCGCGATAGACCGAGGCGTAGCGCACGAAACCGACATCATCGAGGCTCTTCATGGCTTCGAGCACCTGCAGGCCGATCTGCTCGGAGGAGATTTCCGTCTCGCCCGAGCTTTCCAGCCGGCGCACGATGCCGGAGACGGCACGCTCGATACGGTCGCGGTCGACGGGCCGCTTGCGCAATGCCACATCGAAGGATCTGACCAGCTTATCACGATCGAAGGGAACCTTTCGGCCGGTCTTCTTCGTGACCATCAGCTCGCGCAGCTGCACACGCTCGAAGGTCGTGAAGCGGCCGCCGCAGTCCGGACAGATGCGGCGCCGGCGGATGGAGGTGTTATCCTCCGCCGGGCGTGAATCCTTGACCTGCGTATCTTCCGAACCGCAATAGGGGCAGCGCATGCCTACTCCTTAGCCCATGTAGTCATACATGGGGAAGCGATCAGTCAGATTCACTACCTTGCCGCGGACGGCAGCTTCGACGGCGGCATTGCCCTCGTCAGAATTGGCGACCTTCAGGCCATCGAGAACCTCGACGATGAGGTTGCCGATTTCGCGGAATTCCGCTTCCTTGAAGCCGCGCGTCGTGCCGGCCGGGGCGCCGAGGCGCACGCCCGAGGTGACGAAGGGCTTTTCGGGATCGAACGGGATGCCGTTCTTGTTGCAGGTGATGTAAGCGCGGCCGAGTGCGGCTTCCGCGCGCTTGCCGGTGGCGTTCTTCTTGCGCAGGTCGACCAGCATCAGGTGGTTATCCGTGCCGCCCGAGACGACGTCGAGACCGCCGGCAACGAGCGTTTCGGCCAGTGCCTTGGCATTCTTGACGACCTGGGCGGCGTATTCCTTGAACTCAGGCTGCAGGGCTTCGCCGAATGCAACGGCCTTAGCGGCGATAATGTGCATCAGCGGGCCGCCCTGGAGACCGGGGAAGACGGCCGAATTGAACTTCTTGGCCAGATCCTCGTCATTCGTCAGGATGACGCCGCCGCGCGGGCCACGGAGAGATTTGTGGGTTGTGGTGGTCGCGACATGGCAGTGCGGGAACGGCGACGGATGCACGCCACCGGCAACCAGACCAGCAATATGGGCCATATCGACCATCAGGTAGGCGCCGACCGAGTCAGCGATCTCGCGGAAGCGCTTCCAGTCCCAGATGCGGGAATAGGCGGTGCCGCCGGCGATGATGAGCTTCGGCTTGGTTTCCTTGGCCTTGCGCTCGACTTCGTCCATGTCGAGCAGGTTGTCGCCTTCGCGCACGCCGTAGGACACGACATTGAACCACTTACCGGACATGTTGACTGGCGAACCATGCGTCAGGTGACCGCCGGAGTTCAGGTCGAGACCCATGAACGTATCGCCCGGCTGCAGCAGCGCCAGGAACACGGCCTGGTTCATCTGCGAACCGGAATTCGGCTGAACGTTGGCGAAATTGACGCCGAAGAGCTTCTTGGCGCGCTCGATCGCCAGTTCCTCGGCGATATCGACGAACTGGCAGCCGCCGTAATAGCGCTTGCCCGGATAACCCTCGGCGTATTTGTTGGTCATGATGGAGCCCTGGGCTTCCAGAACGGCGCGGGAAACGATGTTCTCGGATGCGATCAGTTCGATCTCATGCCGTTGACGACCGAGTTCCTTTCCGATCGCGCCGAAGATTTCCGGATCGACGTCCGCAAGCGAGCGATTGAAGAAGGATTCGGTGGAAGCATTGGTCATGGGCTGGCTCCTTCACTGGAATGCGGAAGGTATTAGCCTTCCGCCGATGCGAGGGCAATACGAAGAACGACATTTGCTGGGCTAAGCGCGCGCGCCGAACAGTTTGCGTTGGCATGGTCCGCTGGAATGAAAAAAGCCGCGCACATGGCGCGGCTTTTCGGGATCGTTTGATGTCCGGATTACTGGACCGGCTGTTCCGTACCCGAGGTCGTGTCGAGCGCCAATTCGGCATTGCCGTCCATCTCGTAAATGTCGTCACGGAACTGGACGACGCCGTCGGGCATGCCCCAGGCGGAGATATAGACGAAATAAACAGGAACTTCGACGGCGAGCTTGATCGGCGTGTTGGTGCCGCTCGCGATCACCTGTTCCATCTGCTGGCGGTTCCAGCCGGGGGTCTCGCGCAGCAGCCAGTTCGACAGATCGCGCACGTTCTGGACGCGCACGCAGCCGGACGATTCGAAGCGCATGAGCTTGTTGAACAGGCCCTGCTGCGGCGTGTCGTGCATGTACTCGCCGTTCTTGTTGTAGAAGTTGATCTTCGTGGACGCCATGGCGTTGATCTTGCCCGGGTCCTGACGGAACATCAGGTTCGGCGCCTCGCCGTTCCAGTCGACGGTCTCGGGGGCGACTTCGTTGCCCTTGCCGTCGATCAGGCGGATGGCGTTCTTTTCGAGATAGGTCGGATCCTTGCGCATCAGCGGCACGATGTCCTTCTCGACGATCGAGCGGGGTGCCGTCCAGTACGGGTTGAGGATGACTTCGTAGACCTTCGAGTTGACGAGATGCGTCGGGCGGCTAAGACGGCCGACAACCGCGGTATGGCGCGTCGCAACGCTGCCGTCTTCGACGGCTTCCACATAGGCGGCCGGAATGTTGACCATCAGGTGACGGCGGCCCAGATCTTCCGGGAAGGTCTGCAGGCGGATGAGGTTGGTGTTCAGCTGCTGCAGGCGCACATCGGCCGGGATGTTCATCGCCTTCAGCGTGAATTCGCCGAGCACACCATCGGCCGGCAGGCCGTGGCGGGCCTGGAAGCGCTTGACGGCGCCATCGACATAAGAATCGAAAGCATTGGAAAGACCAGCCTCACGCGGCAGGTCGCCGGTGATCGCCAGACGCTGTCGCAGGGCCTGGACGGTGGGGGAGCTGACGCCGAGCTGCAGGCGCTGATCGCCCGGATTGACCTCGGGCCAGCCGCCGGCGGACGCGATCTGCTGATACTGCATGATCGCCTGCTGCGTGCTCGGCACCGACTGGGGGCTGAGGATCGGCGTATTGGAGAGAACGGCAGTCGCCGTGCGCGAGGCTGCCTTGGCATCGAACTGGTCGTCCCAATTGCCGCGTTTCGGGGCATTCAGGAGCCCATCGAGCGCCGATTGCGCGAATGCAGGTGCGGCAAGCGCGCCGGCACCAACCGTTGCCGCCGACGCCAGGAAGGCGCGGCGCGAGAGAGCTTCAATTCCGTTTTTTTTAGACATTCGTCCCAACCACTCAATGCCACGGTGGAGGAAGCCGCGGCCCTTTGCGATATCCTGCGCCTTAACGCAGATCCCTATCCGTTCGTTCTTCCGGCGCACCTGGAAATTCCGCCAGTCCCATCACAAGATCGCGAGGAGCAAACTTGGATGGTGCCAATGGTCCATCGAGGACGCCGGCTATAGAATATTCCGCTGTCACACCAATATGGCCAATTCGTGTTTCCGGACCGCAAGACAGACTGCCGGTTGCCGGAGACCGCACTCAACGAACCATAAGACGGGTAAACTGTGCTGGTTAATAACGACTAAAAAACGGCTTGAATACCGGGCTTTGCGCTTGTCTGGCGTGCGTTGCAAAGATGCCACGCAGGGGTGAGCGGATGCCTTTGAGCGTTATCAAGGTGTCCGGCCGAGCGGAAGGCCGGCACGCTTCCGCCTCACCAACAGTAGGTCTGCAGCGCAACGGCAGAAAAGCGCGTCGCGGAGGGAAACCGCGCGCGCTTCAGGTGCCGATTGGAGGTCGGAAATCGCCGGCATTCAAGCGGCGCGCAATCCGCGCCACCTGTGCCATTTCGTGCCCCGTTGATGCGGCCAGCGCCGGTCGGGACATTCTGCTATTCATGCCTGGAGACAGATCGTCGCCATCTTACAGGCGATAAAGGATCTGATCGTTCCAGAAGCGATCCAGACGCTGCAGGAGCTTGTTCATCTGGGTGAACTCGTCAGTGCCGATGCCGCCAACCTTGTCGATCGAGGCGATGTGGCGTTCGTAGAGCCGGGCCACCGTTTCGGCGATGTCCTGGCCGGTTTCGGTCAGGCTGATGCGGACCGAGCGGCGGTCAATGCGCGAGCGCTGGTGGTTGATGAAGCCGAGGTCGACCAGTTTCTTGACGTTGTAGGAAACGTTCGAGCCGAGATAGTAGCCGCGGGAACGCAGCTCGCCGGCGGTCAGCTCGGAGTTGCCGATATTGAAGAGGAGAAGCGCCTGGATGGCGTTGACGTCGCTGCGGCCCTGACGGTCGAACTCGTCCTTGATGACGTCGAGAAGACGGCGATGAAGACGTTCAACAAGATGAAGGGATTCCATGTAAAGATCACGGATGCCCTGATCCTGCGCATGGAAAGTCGATGCCGCCTGCGGCTTGATTTTCGTGTTCATTTGACTGCCTCACTGTTTTGTTTGGCGGTGTCGTTTTCTTCCCGCCTTGAGTGAGACCCTATCGAATACATATAAAATTCGACTTAAACCGCAGGCTTAACAGAGGCTTACGAAAAGCTCTCGATGTATCAGGGTAAATCAACGCTTACCTGACGCCGCTGCCGGCGCCGCTCCAGCCACAGGGAAAGCCTGAAAATCCAGTAGATTACGGCCACGATCACATGCAGCAGGATGATCAGCCGGTTGGGTCCGAAGATTTGCGGCAGCAGGCCGTACATGAGGATCTGGCCGCCGGCGGCCAGCACCCAGATGACCGGTCCCCAGGAAACGGTGAGCCAGAGGCCGAGCGAGGCGACTGGGAAAAGAACGGCAAGGGAGGTGCTTGCGACCTTCCACGGCAGGCTCAGCAGATCGAAGCGGCCGGCGCCAACGAGCGAGTAGCCGACGAGCATCGCCCAATATTGCAGGCCGAACCAGAAGCAGGAAACGGCAACGAGCCGCAAGAAGAAGATAAAGAGGATATCCGTCAGCGTCCGCTTCGGTATCGTCGGAGAATCGGTTTCCATGGCGGGACATCACACTCGAGTTGCGGCTTCAGTTGTTCGGCTTTCATCCGCCGCGGCCAATCGTCCGGTTTGGATTTTCCGGGGCGCATGATAATGAGCGCTCCGATAAATGGAATGGCCCAGGGACAGATATCATGCAGGACAAGACGCATCTCGTCGATGAAATCACCGGTCACCGCCGTATGCGGCGCAACCGCAAGGCGGACTGGACGCGCCGGCTGGTGCAGGAAAACCGCCTGACGGTTGACGATCTGATCTGGCCGATCTTCATCGTTCCGGGGACCGGCATCGTCGATCCGATCGCCGCCATGCCGGGCGTGAACCGCATGAGCGTCGACAAGGCGGTCGAAGCGGCGAAGGAAGCTGCCGATCTCGGCATCCCGGCGCTTGCCACTTTCCCCGACATCGAGATGGAATTGCGCGACGAAACGGGCTCCAACAGCCTGGTTGCCAATAACCTCATCAATCAGACGACGGCCGCCATCAAAAAGGCGGTACCCAATATCGGCATTATTACCGATGTGGCGCTCGACCCCTTCACCAGTCACGGGCATGACGGCATCCTGCGCGATGGCGAGATCGTCAATGACGAAACGGTCGACCAGGTGGTCAAGGCGGCGATCCTGCAGGCCGATGCCGGCGCCGATATCATCGCCCCTTCCGAGATGATGGACGGGCGCATCGGCGCGATCCGCCGCGGGCTCGATGCCGCCGGACACCAGAGCGTCGGCATCATGTCCTATGCCACGAAATTCTCCTCCGGCTTTTACGGTCCCTATCGCGAAGCGATCAACACCAAGGGCCTGTTGAAGGGCGACAAGAACAGCTATTACATCAATCCGGCAAACGGCACCGAAGCCATCCGCGATGCCGCCCTCGATGTCGAGGAAGGCGCAGACATGCTGATGGTCAAGCCGGGGCTTGCCTATCTCGATATCTGCTGGCGCGTGAAGGAGGCCTTCGGCCTGCCGACCTTCGCCTATCAGGTCTCAGGCGAATATTCGCAGATCAAGGCTGCGGCGATGAACGGCTGGATCGATGGCGAGCGGATCATGATGGAGACGCTGCTTGCCTTCAAGCGCGCAGGCTGCGACGGCATCCTCACCTATTTTGCGCCGGAAGTGGCGAAAATCCTCGCAAAAAGGTGATTTTCTGGCGAATTATTGTATTTCCCCCTGACGATACCATATCAGCGGCATCGTCTTTCGAAGGGAGATATGGATGAGCTACAACCCCAATCCGCTTTATGCCGCACCGGAGGACTGGCGCGCCTATAGTGGTGTGCTCAGCCGTCGCGTCTTCGCATTCATCCTCGACTATGTCATCGTCGCCCTGCTCTGCATTCCAGCGGCGATCGTGGTGTTCTTCCTGGGAATCGTGACTCTCGGGCTCGGCTTCATTCTTTATCCGGCGCTGTTCGTCATCGTCGCCGGCCTCTATTTCGGCATGACCGTCGGCGGCCCCTCGCAGGCCTCGCTGGGCATGCGCGCGATGGGCATCGCGATCGTGCGTGTCGACGGACGGCCAATGGACTTCTTCATGGCGATTGCGCATCTGGCGCTGTTCTGGATCCTGAACTCGGTGCTGACGCCGCTGATTCTGCTGGTCGGCCTCTTCACGGAACGCTCGCGCCTGCTGCACGATTTCCTCGTCGGCACGGCAACGATCCGCACCAGCTGATTCTCCTCCCGGCGGGGACGAAATAAAGTCTCCGCCCGCCCTTTGCCGGCCACAAAAGGACGCCATATCCAAGAAATCGAATATTCGATTGCGCGGCACTGAATGCCGTGCTGTTGACGTTTTTTATTCTTGCGTCATGCTGTCAGAAATGACAGGCGCCCCGAAAGGAAATCTCCGCAAGAGATGAATACGCAGACCACGCCATCCCCTCAGTTTTATCTGACGGCTCCGGCTACCTGTCCGTATCTGCCGCATGAGATGGAGCGTAAGGTCTTCACCCATCTCGTCGGCCCCCGGGCGGCGGAGATGAACGATATCCTGACCCAGGGTGGCTTCCGCCGTTCGCAGAACATCGCCTACCGTCCCGCCTGCGAGGCCTGTCGCGCCTGTGTGTCCGTGCGCATCCTGACGCAGGAATTCGAACCCACCAAATCGATGAAGCGGGTGATGGCGAGCAATTCCGATATCATCGCCACGGAATTTCCGGCCCAGCCGTCAAGCGAGCAATATTCCCTCTTCCGCCGTTACCTCGACTATCGTCACCAGCAGGGCGGCATGTCCGACATGACCGTGCTCGATTATGCGATCATGGTGGAAGACACGCATGTGAACACCAAGATCATCGAATACCGCCGGCGCGAGGAAGGCTCCGGGCTGGAAACGCGGCCGAAGGGCGAGTTGCTCGCCGCCGCGCTGACCGACACGATGAACGACGGTCTCTCCATGGTCTATTCCTACTTCAATCCCGATCTCGACCGCCGTTCGCTCGGCACCTTCATGATCCTCGATCATGTGCGCCGCACGAGAGCGCTCGGCCTGCCGCATGTCTATCTCGGCTACTGGGTTCAAGGTTCACGGAAGATGGATTACAAGACACGCTTCCAGCCGCAGGAACATCTGACGCCGCGCGGCTGGGAACGCTTCGACCCCTCTTCCCTCCAGGACGACCCGCAGGACTGATGCCCCTTCCCCACCTTTCCGATCATCGGAAAGGCCTGCTGCTGACAGCAGTCGGCGGGCTGGCGCTTTCCATGGACATTCCGCTCGTTCGCCTTGCCGATGGCGAGATCTGGTCGATCCTCACCGCGCGGAGCGTGGCGACGGTTCTTGCCACGTTCGTCATCCTGATTGCGATGCGCCTTTTCTCCGGCAGGTGGCCACTGCTCGTTCCGGGTCGCCCCGGTCTGCTGGCCGGGTTGCTCTACTGCCTCTCTTCCGTGACCTTCGTATTGGCAGTCTTCAACACGGCCACCGCCAATGTCGTTTTCATCGTCGCCTTCAATCCGATGTTCGGGGCGCTGCTGTCCTGGCTGTTTCTCAAGGAGAAGCCGCAGCCGGTAACTTTGATCACCATGCTGTTCATGTTCTTCGGCGTCGGGCTGATCGTACGCGAGGGACTTTCGAGCGGCCACGCCTTTGGCGACGCCATGGCACTTTTGAGCGCGCTGGTGCTTGCCGCCGCCATCACTGTCGGACGGGCCTCGCGCCGAGAGATGGGTTTCGTTCCGCTGCTTGCGGCAATCTTGCCAGCGGCACTCGGCCTGGCGCAGGTCCTGCCTTCAGGACTCTCAATCACTCATCCCGTCTGGATCGTCTTCAACGGCGCCATCATGATGCCGGTCGCCTTCTGGTGCCTCGCAACGGGACCGCGCTACCTCTCCGCGCCCGAGGTCGGCATGTTCTACCTGCTGGAAACGGTGCTTGCGCCGATCTGGGTCTGGCTAATCTTCGCTGAAACACCCGCCACCATGACGCTCGTCGGTGGTGCGATACTGGTTGCGGCGATTGCCGCCCATTCCGTCTGGATGGCGAAAGGCAAGAGCGTTCAGCCCGCTTGATCGGCGAGTGATTATGACCTATCTTCTGTTATAACTCTGTTATTACGGGAAGCGGCTATGAACGTCACCATCCGCAAAATCGGCAATTCGGAAGGGGTCATCATTCCGAAGGAGGTTCTGGACCGTTTCGGCCTGAAGGCTGGGGATTCCCTTGAGCTTCAGACCGAGGGCGGGACGCTCTACCTCACGCCCGTTGATGAAGATATTTCAGAAGAGCTAAATGCAGCCCGTCTGTTCATGGAAAAATATAAGGTCGCTCTCAAGAAGCTTGCAGAATAATGGCTTTTAAGTTTCTGAGCCGGCGACTTGTCGAGCAGATGCATGCGATGCAGATCGAACGCTTCGGCGGCCTCGCCGGCCTTCGGGATGAAGGTTCGCTGGAATCCGCACTCGGATGCCCGATCAACAAGGCAAACTACGGGTGTGACGACGTCATCGAACTGGCGGCCGCATATCTCTTCGGACTAGGACGCAATCACGCCTTTCTTGACGGAAATAAACGGATCGCCATTGTCAGCTGCGGCGTTTTTCTGCTTCGGCACGGTCATTCGATAGAAACCTCCGATGCGCTCCTCTACACCTTCGCCATGGGGATCGCCACGGGCGAAATCGACGAGGACGGCGCGACGCGCTTCCTACACGATCACACGATCCTGCTCATGCCATAGCGCCGGCGGACTGGCCTGCTTCGGGATTCGATCGTTTCGAACCGGCGGAAAGCTCCAGTTCCCGATCCAGCCCTTCGACAATATGCGTCCAGCCCTGGCGGGTCTTTTCCTCGTATTCCGCCCATTCCGCGCACATTTCATGCGTGAGGGTGAGGCGGCTGCCGCTGCCGAGCGGTTCGATATCGATTTCGACCCGATCGCAATTGTGGTCATGCTCCTCGACCGAAAAGCAGAAAACGATGTGTCTGGGGCGTTTCAATTCCAGGAATACGCCGTGATGAAAGGCGTCGCCGGTCGGGCGGCGGTCGACGATGATGAAGCGGCCACCAACGCGCGGCTCGATATCGGCGCGGATGACATGGCCGTCGTCGGTCGCGAATAAAAAGCGGCGGGCGATTTCGGGATTGAGCCAGGCATCATAAATCGTGGCGGGCGGCGCCCTGTAGCTGTGGGAGACATGCAGTTTGATGGTATTGGCGGTAGACATCGGCGTTCCTCCGTTGGTGGGCCTCCGTTGTTGGGGCCTCCATTGTTCGCGCGCGCTCCCAAGCGCACGGCTTATTGCCATCCCGCCCGCCCACGGAACGACACTGCCCTTCTTGTTGGCCCTTCTTTTTGGTGACAGGACTGAGATAGAGGAATTGCTCCGCCCGCCAAGGGCGGAGCCTCAAAATTCCCGGATCAGCCGGCGAATTTACCGCTGCGCGGGAAGCCCTTCGGCACGGTGCGGCCGGCGGTGGCGCGGTCGGCCAGCCATTCGGCAAGCTCGTCCTTGTTCTTCGTGAAGGTGCGGCCAGCGCTGTCTTCCCAGCTCAGGCCATCGGCGATGGCAAAGCAGCGAACGTCGGAAATGCCGCCATCCTTGTAGCGCTGCATGCGTACGCCCTTGCCACGCGTCATTTCCGGCACTTGGCTGAGCGGGAAGACCAGCATCTTGCGGTTCTCGCCGACGACGGCAACATGATCGCCGGTGACGGGAACGAGAAGCTTGGTCTCGTGCGGCATGGAGACGTTCATGATCTGCTTGCCCTTGCGGGTATTGGCGACCATTTCCGTTTCCGGAACCACGAAACCATTTCCTTCCGTGGAGACGATCAGCATCTTGCGCGCAGCATCGTGGACGAAGGCGGTCAGCACGTCCTGATCGTTTTCCATGTCGATCATGATGCGCAGCGGCTCGCCGTGGCCGCGGCCGCCGGGCAGCTTGTCGCCACCGAGCGTGAAGACCTTGCCGCCGGTCGTGACGATCAGGATCTTGTCCGTCGTCTGCGCCGGGAAGGCCACCTTCAGGCCGTCGCCTTCCTTGAAGGTCAGCGCCGAAGTATCGGAGATGTGACCCTTCAGAGCGCGAATCCAGCCCTTATCCGAGACGACGACGGTGATCGGTTCCTTCTCGATCATCGCGTGCTGGATGGCTTCCTCGTCTGCGTCAGGCGCTTCGGCGAATTGCGTGCGGCGACGGCCGACCTCGGTGGCCTTGGCGAATTTCTTCTTCACCTCGCCGATTTCCCAGGCAACCGTCTGCCACTGCTTTTCGTCGGACGCGAGCAGCGCTTCGATATCGGCCTTTTCCCTGGTGAGTTCGTCGTGTTCCTTGCGGATCTCGAATTCTTCGAGCTTGCGCAGGGCGCGCAACCGCATATTGAGGATCGCCTCGACCTGGTTGTCCGTCAGGTCCCAGCGCGCCATCATGACGGGCTTCGGCTCATCTTCCTCGCGGATGATGCGGATCACCTCATCGATGTTGAGGTAGGCAATCAGCAAACCGCCGAGGATTTCGAGCCGCTTGTCGATGGCCGCCAGACGGAAGCGCGAGCGGCGCTGCAGGACCTCGCGGCGGTGCTCCAGCCACTCCTTCAGCACCTCGTTCAGTGCCATGACGCGTGGGATCACGCCCATCGACAGGACGTTCATGTTCAGCGGGAAGCGGCTTTCCAGCTCCGTCAGCTTGAACATCGATTCCATGAGGATGGTCGGATCGACGGTGCGGCTCTTCGGCACCAGGACGACGCGGATGTCCTCGGCCGACTCATCCCTTATGTCTTCCAGCAGCGGCAGCTTGCGGGCGATCAGCAGTTCGGCGATCTTTTCGATCAACCGCGACTTCTGCACCTGGAAGGGAATTTCGGTGATGACGATCTGGTAGCCGCCGCGGCCGAGATCTTCCGTCTCCCATTTCGCACGCACGCGAAAACCGCCGCGGCCGGTGCGGTAGCTCTCGATGATGCTTTCTTTGTTGTCGATGATGATGCCGCCGGTCGGGAAATCCGGGCCGGGAATGAATTCGACGAGCTTCTCGATGGTGGCATCGGGATGCTTGATCAGATGCAGCGCGGCGTCGCAGACCTCATGCACGTTGTGCGAAGGAATGGACGTCGCCATGCCGACTGCGATGCCCGAGGAACCGTTCGCCAGAAGGTTCGGGAAGGCGCCGGGAAGAACGATCGGCTCGGAATTGGATTCGTCGTAGGTGTCGCGGAAATCGACGGCATCCTGATCGATGCCTTCTAGCAGCAGCTCGGAAACCGCGGTCATCTTCGATTCGGTGTATCGCATGGCGGCGGGACTGTCGCCGTCGATATTGCCGAAGTTGCCCTGCCCGTTCACCAGCGTGTAGCGTTGTGAAAAGTCCTGCGCCAGGCGCGCCAGCGCGTCATAGATCGACTGGTCGCCGTGCGGGTGATAGTTACCCATCACTTCGCCGACGATCTTGGCGCATTTCCTGAAGGCCGCAGTCGGCCGCAGGCCCATGTCGTGCATCGCATAGACGATGCGGCGATGAACCGGCTTCAGGCCATCGCGCACGTCAGGCAGCGCGCGGTGCATGATGGTCGACAGCGCATAGCGAAGATAGCGCTCTTCGAGCGCCGCCTTCAGGTCGACCGGTTGAATATTGTCGCCGTCTCCGCCAGAAGGCGGTAAAATCTCTTGTCCCATGGAACCTTGACTAACTCAGAAGTGCCTGTGGGGCAAGGAATCCGGGCATTCCGGCTGTGGATGACGTCTTTCTGCTGACATGAAAGATGGGAAAAGTATCGCCCGAATTTGGACTTTGTTTGCCGAGCCCTTCAACAGAAATTTAGGGGTCTGCAAAATATAAAGCCGGACCGTTTCGCAGTCGCTTCATTGCAATATTCAACGGCACACACCACCAGGGGACTTTCTCATGACCTTTTACCGCACAACGCGGCTGATGCTGTCGAGCGCAGCCCTTCTTTCGTTCGCCGGCTCCGCATTCGCTCTCGACGGCCAGGACCTACTGAAGAAGATCAATGCCGCCTACAGCCAGCAGGGCGGGATGATTGTCGCCGCGGATAGCGTCGATATCGACGGCACGACCGTCACGCTCAAGAACCTCAGCATCAAGCCGGCTGGCGGCGAACCGGTCTCCATCGGCGAGGTCACCCTCTCCGGCGTGGAAGAGCAGGATGACGGCAGCTACTATATCGAAGAGGCCGCCTTCCCCGACATCAACTCGTCCAAGGACGGCGTGACCGTGAGCGCCCAGGAGCTGACGCTCGGCGGTATCTCCGTTCCCGCCCAGCCCGGCGACACTATTGACTCCATGTTCTTCGCCGAAAGCGCCCATACCGGTGCGATCAAGATCGTCAAGGATGGTGCGGAGGTCTTCTCGGTGCTCCAAAGCGACATGAACGCAACGCTGCGCGAAGATGAATCCGGCTTCGATTTTGACGGCGCTTTCAAGAGCATGAAGGCCGATCTCAGCCAGGCCGGAGACACTCCGGACAGCAAGGAAGCGATCGAAAAGCTGGCGCTTCAGCACCTCCAGGGTGACATTACCATGAAGGGCGCCTGGGATATCGAACCCGGCACGATCGATCTCTCCGAGGTTTCCTTCGACATCACCAATGTCGGCAAGCTGAACCTCGGCTTCAAAATCTCCGGCTACACGCTAGCCTTCATGAAGTCGATGCAGGACGCGGTCAAGCAGTCGGAAGCCAACCCGAACAAGGAAGAAGCACAGCAGGCGCTTGGCCTTGCCATGCTCGGCCTTGCCCAGCAGCTGACATTCGATTCCGCCCAGATTCGCTTCGAGGATGCCTCGATTACCAAGCGCGCGCTGGACTATGCCGGTTCGAAGCAGAATGTTTCGGGCCAGCAGATGGCGGATTCGCTGAAGGCCATGACGCCGATTATGCTGGCGCAGCTCAATATTCCGGAACTGCAGAATGCGATTTCGGCTGCCGTCAGCACTTTCCTCGACAATCCGAAGAGCCTGACCGTCAAGGCCACGCCGGACAAGCCGGTCGCCTTCCCGATGATTGTCGGCGCTGCCATGGGTGCACCCAACACGGTGCCGCAGATGCTCGGCGTGAAGGTTTCGGCGAACGATTGAGCCTGTTCTGGATCCAACAAAAAAGCCCGGCGATGATCTCGCCGGGCTTTTTTGTTGAAGAGCTTGCGCCTCAGTCTTTCTTTTGCGGCGGAATCGGGCGGATCGCCAGTTCGCGCAGCTGGGTGGGCGTTGCCGGGGTCGGCGCACCCATCAAGAGGTCCTGAGCCTGCTGGTTCATCGGGAAGAGCGAGATTTCGCGCAGGTTCTTGGCGCCGACGAGCAGCATGACGATACGGTCGATACCGAAGGCAGCACCACCATGCGGAGGCGCGCCGTACTGGAAGGCACGGTAGAGACCGCCGAAACGATCCTCGACGTCCTGCTGGCTCAGGCCCACCTTTTCGAAGGCGGCGACCATGGTTTCCGGCGACTGGTTACGGATCGAGCCCGAGGCGATTTCGAAGCCGTTGCAGACGGCGTCGTATTGGAAGGCCTTGATCGTCAACGGATCCTGATTGGTCAGCGCATCGAGACCGCCCTGCGGCATCGAGAACGGGTTGTGGGCGAAGTCGACCTTCTTTTCTTCTTCGTTCCATTCGAAGAACGGGAAGTCGACGATCCAGCACAGTTCGAAGCGGTCGCGGTCGACAAGGTTCAGTTCCTCACCCGCCTTGGTGCGCGCTTCACCGGCGAACTTGTAGAACTTGGCGGGATCGCCTGCAACGAAGAAGCAGGCGTCGCCGTCACCAAGGCCGAGCTGCGTGCGGATCGCGTCGGTCCGCTCCTCGCCGATGTTCTTGGCAAGGGGACCTGCGCCCTCGAGCTTTTCGCCTTCCTTGCGCCAGAAGATATAGCCGAGGCCTGGCTGGCCGGTCGACTGCGCCCAGGCGTTCATACGGTCGCAGAAGGCGCGGGAACCGCCGGTCTTGGCCGGGATAGCCCAGACCTGAACCTTCGGGTTCGAAGCGATCATGTTGGCGAAGACCTTGAAGCCGGAGCCGGCGAAATGGTCTGTCACGGCTTCCATGACGATCGGGTTGCGCAGGTCCGGCTTGTCGGAACCATATTTGCGGATCGCTTCGTCATAGGGAATGCGCGGCCATTCCTTGGTGACCGGCTTGCCTTCGGCAAATTCCTCGAAAATGCCGGTCATCAGCGGACCCATCGTGTTCCAGACGTCTTCCTGGGTCACGAAGCTCATTTCGAGGTCGAGCTGGTAGAATTCGCCCGGCAGGCGGTCGGCACGCGGGTCTTCGTCGCGGAAGCAGGGCGCAATCTGGAAGTAGCGGTCGAAGCCGGCGACCATCAGCAGCTGTTTGTACTGCTGCGGAGCCTGCGGCAGCGCGTAGAAAGTGCCGGGATGAATACGGCTCGGCACGAGGAAGTCGCGCGCGCCTTCCGGCGAGGATGCCGTCAGGATCGGCGTCGTATATTCGGTGAAGCCGACATTACCCATTTCGCGGCGCATGGCGGAGATCACCTGCGTGCGCTTGACGATGTTCTTGTGCAGCGTTTCACGGCGCAGGTCGAGGAAGCGGTATTTCAGGCGAACGTCTTCCGGATAGTCCGGCTCGCCGAAGACCGGCAGCGGCAGTTCCTTGGCGGCGGAGAGAACTTCGATCTCCTGCGCATAAAGCTCGATCTCGCCGGTCGGCATGTTCTTGTTGACGGTGTCGTCTGTACGTGCCTTGACGAGACCGTCGACACGGATGACCCATTCGCCGCGAACGGTCTCGGCCTGCTTGAAGGCAGGCGAATCCGGGTCGGCAACGATCTGCGTCGTGCCGTAATGGTCGCGAAGGTCGATGAACAGCACGCCGCCATGATCTCGGACACGATGGACCCAGCCGGAAATACGGACAGTCGAGCCGACGTCCGACTTGCGAAGAGCGGCACATGTGTGGCTGCGGTAGCGGTGCATGATCTCAAATCCTGGCATTTGGCTTAAGACGGCGGCATGGCCGAAGACCTGCAGCGCCGACAAGAAAATCGGGCGGAAAAGCGCATGGACGCTCTGATTTGTCAAGGCTTGGCGCAGCCGACAGGCTGTTTGCCCCCTCGTTTCCTGGGGAGTTGGGGCGCGCTCGCTGCGGCAGTTTGGCCGAAGGCGGCATATTGCTGAAGACGACGGTCAACTTTAAAAGGAGGCATCATCAAGATGGAACCTGCCGATGCCCCTCCTCACACGCCGCAACCTGCTCAAGGCTTCCGCCGTCGCCGGCGCCTATGGCGCGGGCATGGCGATCGCAGGGCGGTTCGGGCTGGCGGAGGCCGCCCCGGAGCCGCGTGTGCTGACGGCACGCAAGACCGCGGCGCAGATCATCGACGCCGCGCCGACCCGGGACATCATGACATGGGGCGATGACGGCCTGCCGCCGGTGCTGCGGATGCCACGGGGAAAACCCTATGCGGCACGGCTAAGCAACAGCCTCGACGAGCCGACGACGATCCACTGGCATGGGCTGCGCATCGACAACAAGATGGACGGGGTGCCCTTCATGACGCAGCCCTACGTCTATACCAATGACAGCTTCGACTATCTCTTCACGCCGCCGGATGCCGGCACCTTCTGGTATCACCCCCACTGCAACACGCTGACCCAGATGGGTCACGGCATGACGGGCGTGCTTGTAGTGGAAGATCCTGATGATCCGTTCTTCGATGCGGAGGTCGTGCTCAACCTGCGCGACTGGCGGCTTGGCGGCGACGGGCAGTTCATCGCCCCCTTCCGGCCGCGCGATGCGGCCAAGGCCGGCACGTACGGAACGACACGCACGGCGAACTGGCATCAGGAGCCGAAATATGATGCGCCAGCCGGCGGGCTGATCCGCCTGCGCATCGCCGTCACCGATGTGACCCGCATCTTCCAGCTGAAAATGGAAGCCGCCGATGCGACTGTTATCGCGATCGACGGCAATCCGGTGCCGAAGCGCTTCCCGCTGGACATCTTGCAGATCGGACCGGGCCAGAGGCTCGACCTCGCGGTTCGAATGCCTGATAGCGAGGGCGTAGTCGCGACGCTTGAAGATATCAGGGGCACGACGCCGAAGGTCATCGCGAGCTTGCGCGCCACCGGGCAGTCACTGAAGCGCAATATCGGCGATCTCGGCGCACTCGCAGAAAACCCGGTGTCAAAGGCTGATCTCACTTCGGCAGAAACAATACCACTTGTGCTTTCCGCCACAGCGGAGAATGCGGCTGTCGAAAGCATCTGCGGCACGCTCGGCTACAGCTTCTGGGCTATCAACAAGGTACCGTGGCCAGGCGATACGCCCGATCCGACCGCACCGCTTGCCGAACTGAAACTCGGCAAGAGCTACGTCTTCAATCTGGAAAACGTCACACCGCATGCGCATCCGATCCATCTGCACGGCATGAGCTTTACTGTCATCTCGTCTTCGACGCGCGAGGTGATGCCGCTCGTGTCCGATACCTATCTCATCCAGCCGGACGAGAAGGTGCAGCTCGCTTTTGTCGCCGACAATCCCGGTGACTGGATGCTGCATTGCCATATCATCGAGCACCAGAAGACGGGCATGACGAGCTATCTTCGCGTTGTTTGATACTGTGCCGCGATTATCGCGCCGGCGACACAGCAGCCGCAGAAAACATCACCTGCATCCTGACGAATAAGACTTCATAAAGGTGAAGCCCGCTGACCGTATTGACATATCTCTTCGAAAGGGGAAGGAAGGTTTAACTGACCTCTTCCTTGCGAATGAATTGATATGATCGAAACCACCGCCGATCTGGCGGCCGCCTGCAAAGAGCTGGCCAAGTCCGATTTCATTACCATCGATACTGAATTCCTGCGTGAGACAACCTTCTGGCCGGAATTGTGCCTGATCCAGATGGCGAGCCCGACGGTAGAGGTGCTGGTCGATCCTCTGGCGAAAGACATCGATCTTGCGCCCTTCTTCGAGCTGATGGCCAATCCAAACGTGCTGAAGGTGTTTCACGCGGCGCGGCAGGATATTGAAATCATTTTCAATCGCGGCAACCTGATCCCTCACCCGATCTTCGATACGCAGGTCGCCGCCATGGTCTGTGGTTTTGGCGACAGTGTTTCCTACGACCAGCTCATCAGCCGCACGAAGAACGTTCATATCGATAAGTCCTCGCGTTTCACCGACTGGAGCCGCCGGCCGCTATCCGACAAGCAGCTCGAATATGCGCTGGCTGACGTCACCCATCTGCGCGACGCCTATCTCTACCTCAAGACCGAACTGGAGCGCGAAGGCCGCGCCTCCTGGCTGCGCGAGGAAATGGACATTCTGGAATCGCGCGAGACCTACGATATCCATCCTGACGATGCCTGGCAGCGGCTGAAGCTGCGCCTGCGCAAGCCGCAGGAGCTGGCGATCCTGAAATATGTCGCCGCCTGGCGAGAGCGCGAGGCGCGTTCGCGCAATGTGCCGCGCTCGCGCGTGCTGAAGGACGATGCGATTTATGAGATTGCCCAGCAGCAGCCGAAGGACGCCGAAGCGCTCGGCCGCCTGCGCACGATTCCGAAGGGATGGGAGCGATCGGCCACGGGTGCCGCAGTGCTCGAAGCGGTCAACACCGCGCTGGCGCTGCCACGCTCCGAAATGCCGCATGTGCCGCGACAGGCGCAGCCGCCGGAGGGTGCGGCAGCGGCCGTCGAACTTCTCAAGGTGCTGCTCAAGCTGATTTCCGAAAAGCACGGCGTGGCGCCGAAGGTAATCGCCAACAGCGACGACCTGGATAGAATTGCGGCTGAGGGCGAAACGGCCGAGGTTGCAGCCATGCATGGCTGGCGGCGCGATCTTTTCGGCGAACCGGCGCTGCAGCTCATCCGCGGCGAGATCGCCCTGCGCTTTGCCGGCCGCAAGGTCGAGACTGTCGCTCTCCCAGCTTAAAGCCTTCAGGTCCGCCTGCCGCACTTCAAATCGTTGTTTGACGCATGTCGTTGTCGCAAACCAACTGCACAGTTTTGCGCGACCTGCCTTAAATTCGAAATGTCTTGACCATAGCACTGCGCGGGAAACAATAGCCGAATGAAGTGCTTCGGCGAAAGGGCGGCATGAGAGAGATATCCCCAACGCAGAACTGGATCCTGATTGCGCTCGTCCTGGCGCTCAGCGGCGTGGTCTATGATCTGTACTTCTTTACCGGCCAGACGCCCATCATCGGAGCGATCTTCGCGCTCTTCATCGGCATGCCCATTCTCGCCTTCGAGCGCAGGGTATTTTTGCGCGGCCTCTACCGACGCATTCAGAGATTGCCGACACTGCTCTTCATCATCTCCGAACTCGTGATCTACGAAATCCTGATGAGCATCGGCTTTGCGGCGGCCGGTTTCCTTCTCGCATTGCTTGGCGCTCTGAAGCCACCAAAGATGATCGACGTGCTGATCATGCCGTTCGATGTCTTCCTCTATGCGCTCGCCGTCTGCGCCACATTGATCTTCCTGCTCAGGGTGCGTGAACTACTGGGGCGCGAGGTCTTCATCAGCATGCTGATCAGCCGCTATCGCAGACCGATGAAGGAAGAGCGGGTCTTCCTGTTCATCGATCTCGCCGAATCCACCGCCTTTGCCGAAAAGCATGGGGACCTGCGCGCGCAACAGCTTCTGAGTTCACTGTTTGCGGCCTTCGCGGAGCCGGTGCGACGCCACAAGGGCATGATCAACGACTATGTCGGCGATGCCGCGATCATCACCTGGCCCTTAGCGCGCGGCGTCAAGGATGCACGCTGCGTGCGCTGCCTTTTCGATATCCTCGCCGATATCGAAGCCAATGCCGCAAGCTGGAAGAAGAGTTATGGCCAGGTGCCGAAACTGAGGGCCGCCCTTCATGGCGGCAGCGTCATCACCGCCGAAGTCGGCGTCGATCATCACAAGATCAGCTTCTTCGGCGATACGGTGAACACCACCTCGCGGCTGGAGTCGCTCTGCCGGACACTCAACCGGCCGGTGCTGATCTCCGCCGAGCTCGCCCAGCGCATGACGCTGCCTGAGGAGATTATCGGCGAAAACCTTGGCAATCACGCCGTGCGTGGCCGTGGCCAGGGGCTTGATGTCATCGCACTTTCCTCGCGCGCGGTGACCGTCCTCAATCAGCCAGCGACCCTCCGGCGCGGTTGAGGCGGGGCTTTATCCGGCCGTCACCAAAGCTTCACTCAATCGTCAATGTGGCGACATGAATGCCCTGCTAAGCGGATGGCGCTTTTGCACTCCGTTCTATGGGGACATCATGAAGAACGTTCTTTTCGCTTCCGTATCACTTTTCATGCTCGTCGCAGGCTCCGCCTCCGCCGACCAGCAGCTTTTCCCGGCGAAGCTCACCGGCCAGGCCATCCTGCCTGCCAACACGCTGACCCCGGCTCCGGCCGATGCGCCGGCTTTTCTCAAGACCTCCGGCAAGTTCACCACCCCGGACCGCAAGCGCACCGAAAAGCTCGGCACGGTTGACGGCAAGGACGGCGCCCGCGTCACTGACGTCAAGCTGCCGCTCGATGGCCAGCCGATCCAGGGCTTCTCCGGCATCAAGACCATGCCCGACGGCACCTTCTGGACGCTCTCCGACAACGGCTTCGGCTCGAAGTTCACCTCGTCCGACTCCATGCTGTTCCTGCATCAGCTGAAGTTCGACTGGAACGCCAACAAGGTTGACGTCGTCAAGAACGTGTTCCTGTCCGACCCGAACAAGATCGCTCCGTTCCCGATCGTCACGGAAGCCTCCGACACCCGTTATCTGACCGGCGCTGACTTCGACATCGAATCCGTACAGCCGGTTGCCGACGGCTTCTGGCTCGGAGACGAATTCGGCCCCTACCTCCTGAAGATCGACACCGAAGGCCGCCTGACCGACGTCATCCCCACCACGCTCGACGGCAAGCCGGTCCTGTCTCCCGACAATCCGCTGATCCAGCTGCCGGGCAACCCGGCTGCCAAGATGCCGGCCTTCAACCTGAAGCGCTCCGGCGGTTTCGAGGGCCTGGCCATGTCGAAGGACGGCTCCAAGCTCTACGGCCTGCTCGAAGGCGCCATCTACACTGACGGCCAGATGGAAACGGTTGACGGCCATACCGCCATCCGCGTCATCGAGTTCGACATCGCTTCAAAGAAGTGGACCGGCCGCAGCTGGCTCTACCCGTTCGAAGATAAGGGTGCCTCGATCGGCGACTTCAACATGCTCGACGAGACCACCGCTCTCGTGATCGAACGCGACAACGGCGCCGGCACGAAGGACAAGGCTTGCGTCGATCCCAAGCAGCCGAAGCCGGACTGCTTCGAGGCTCCGGCCGAGCTGAAGCGCGTCTACAAGATCGAGTTCAATGATGCCAACGCCGGCAAGGCCGTTCGCAAGATCGGCTATATCGACCTCCTGAACATCCAGGATCCGGACAACAAGAAGAAGGCCGGCGATATCGCTGGCGTTTACAACATGCCGTTCGTTACGATCGAAAACGTCGACCGCGTCGACGCCACGCACATCATCGTCGGCAACGACAACAACCTGCCGTTTTCGGCCGGCCGCGCCGTCAACAAGGCTGACAACAACGAGTTCAGCATCCTCGAAGTTGGCGAGTTCCTGAACGCGAAGTAATTCGAGTTTGATGTCAGATTGGGAGGGCGGCGCCGCAGGTGCCGCCCTTTTTGTTTGCCAACTGTGTCGGCTGTCTTCGCTGGAGGGTCTATTCGAACCGGAACGCCAGCCGCTTGTTCGTCAGCTTCGACAATTGCTGCAGGCGGCCATCCAGCCGCTCGCCGGCGAAATCGCGGTATTCGTGCGGCACAACGAATTCCAGATCGAGATCGGGGGACGACGCCTTGCGGAAGGTCAGGTTGCGCACGATACCCGGCATGGAGGCCGAGAATAGGTAGACGACGCGCAGCATGCCGCCGAGCAGTTTGGCGCGCTCGATGAAGGCCGGGCCAGCGATCGTCGCAAGCGGCGCCGTGGAACCGTCGTCGTGCAGGCCTTCGAAGCGGTAGTAGTTCGTCAGGGCGATGAAGGCGCGGCCGGGGTGGCTGATGCCGACGAAGGAGGAGTGAGCAATGACGTTCAGCGCCTGAGCGCCGCGATAATCAGGATGCGCGCGCCAGCTGATATCGGCCAGCAGACAGGCTGCCTGGCGATAGCGGCTTTCTTCATCGGTTTCCTGAACGCCGAAGAACGGCATCATGCGGCCGGTCCAATCGGCCAGTTCGCGGGCATGTTCCGGCGAACGGGCACGCAGGATGGCAAGTTCGCTGGCAGCGGCCAGCAACGGATCCGCGCGGCGTTCGGATTCGGACAGCAGCGAAAAGAGATAGCCTTCGCGCACACCCTGCGCGGAGAAGGAGATCACCGAAGGCTTCATGGCGTTCAGCACTTCCTTCATGGCGATGGCGCCGAAGGGCAGCAGCGAACGGCGGTGCTTGGAAACGGCCTGCAGAGCCGGCTCCTTGGAATCCTTGGCGGTGACGACCTGATCCAGGAACTGCGTCAGGCCTTCAAGAGACACCTCGTAGCCCTGCATCATATGCAGCGGATAACGGGTGATCTCCATATGCAGCTTGGCAATGTTTCGCCAGGTGCCGCCAACGGCGTAGAAGGTGCGCCCTTCCCCCTTGGAGAGAAGCTTGGCAGTTTTGACCTGCTTGCGGGCAAAGGCTCGCGCTTTGGCGAGCGACCCGCCGGCATATTCGGACAGGCGCAGACCGCCAAGCGGCAGGGTGATACCGCCGCTGACATCCTTGCCCCTGATATCGATCAGCTCCAGAGAACCGCCGCCAAGATCGCCGGCAATGCCATCGGGATTGTAAAAGCCGCTGATGATGCCGAGCGAGGCGAAGCGCGCCTCTTCCTCACCGGACAAAATACGGACGTGCCGCTGCAGGATCGTCTCGGCCTGGTGGATGAAGTCGGGACCGTTGCTCGCCTCTCGCGCTGCAGCCGTCGCCAGCACATACATTGTGGCGGCGCGCGCCTGATCAGAAAGCGCCTTGAAGCGATGAAGGGCCTGAAGGGCCCGGGCGACGCTTTCTTCATCCATCTTGCCGGTCAGGGCTATGCCCTTGCCGAGGCCGCAAAGAACCTTTTCGTTGAAGAGAATGGTCGGCGAACGAGACAGGCCTTCGTAGACGACCAGACGAATGGAGTTCGATCCGATATCGACAACGGAGACCGGGGCGATTCCCGGAAGTCGCCCCTGGGCTTCAGATTCAACCATTAGGTCCAGTTTACTTGTTGTTTCGGCCTTCGAGCAGACCGGCGATCAGCTTCGGCGCACTCGATTTCAGAGCTTCACCGCGGCCGGACAGGCTGGGATTGGTCATGAAATATTGCTGCGCATTAAACGGTTCTTCGCCCTTGCGCACTTCCATGCGCCGTGACGTACCGTCGGGCAATATCTCGTAGCTTTGTTGATTGTCAATCACATTGCCGAGCATAATCTGTGACAAAACCTGCTCGTGGACGGTGGGATTCGTCAGCGGAACGAGGGTTTCGACGCGGCGATCGAGGTTTCTCGGCATCATGTCCGCCGAGCCGATATAGACGAGAGCCTTGTCGGACGGCAGGCCATGACCATTGCCGAAGCAGAAGATGCGGCTGTGCTCGAGGAAGCGGCCGACGATCGATTTGACGCGGATCTTGTCGGAGAGGCCAGGCACCTGGGGACGCAGGCAGCAAATGCCGCGCACGACGAGATCGATCTCGACACCGGCACGGCTCGCCGTATAGAGCGCATCGATGATATCAGGGTCGACCAGCGAGTTCATCTTCATCCAGATCGCCGCCGGACGGCCGCTGCGGGCATGCTCGATCTCTTCGTTGATGTGGCGAAGGATGCGCGGGCGCAGCGTGTAAGGCGAAACGGCAAGCTGCATCCCTTCTTCCGGCTCACCGTAACCGGTGATGAAGTTGAAGATGTTCGCCATGTCGTGGGCGATCACAGGGTTGCAGGTGAAGAAGGACAGGTCGGTATAGATCTTCGCGGTGATCGGATGGTAGTTGCCGGTGCCGAGATGGCAGTAAGTGCGCAGCTTGCCTTCCTCACGGCGCACGACCAGCGACATCTTGGCGTGGGTCTTGAGCTCGATAAAGCCGAACACGACCTGCACGCCGGCGCGTTCCAGATCGCGCGCCCAGCGGATATTGGCCTCTTCGTCGAAGCGGGCCTTGAGCTCGACCAGCGCCGTCACCGACTTGCCGGCTTCGGCGGCGTCGACCAGGGCGCGCACGATCGGGCTGTCGTTGGAGGTGCGATAGAGCGTCTGCTTTATCGCCAGAACGTCAGGATCGCGCGCAGCTTGGAGAAGGAATTGGACCACCACGTCGAAAGACTCGTAGGGGTGGTGAACCACCATGTCCTTTTCTCTGATGGCGGCGAGGCAATCACCGGCGTGTTCACGGACACGTTCTGGAAATCGCGCATTGTAGGGCGGAAAGCGCAGGTCGTCGCGCGGCGCCTTGGTGATTTCAGAGAGGGTGTTGAGCGCCAGCAGGCCGGGCAGAACCGCAACGCGGTTATCCGGAATGCTGAGTGCCTGCACCACGA
The DNA here is from genome assembly GCF_000281145.1 of Rhizobium sp. CF142. Lineage (NCBI taxonomy): Bacteria > Pseudomonadati > Pseudomonadota > Alphaproteobacteria > Hyphomicrobiales > Rhizobiaceae > Rhizobium > Rhizobium sp. CF142. Next base: position 102,870 of record NZ_AJWE01000091.1, read on the forward strand.
ACTGGCGCAGCGAAGCCGGCATTTCGGAATCCGTCTCGATGCGGATGACCTTGCCGCGACGGCGGCGCTTCAGCGCGGTTTCGAAGAAGCGCACGAGATCCTCGGCCTCTTCCTCGACTTCGATATCGCTGTCTCTGATGACGCGGAACGTACCCGAGCCCTGCACCTCGTAGCCCGGATAAAGCCGGTGGATGAAGATGTTGGCGACATCTTCCAGCGTGATGTAGCGGATCGTGTTGCGGTCATCCGGCAGGCGGATGAAACGATCGAGCGCCGGCGGCAGGCGCAGCAATGCCGTCATCGGCTCGCGGCCGCTGCGGCTGACGAGCTGCAGGCCGATCGAGAAGCCGAGGTTCGGAATGAACGGGAATGGATGGGCCGGATCGATGGACAACGGCGTCAGCACCGGGAAGATCGACTGCTCGAACTCGTTTGCCAGCCACTGGCGATCGGCATCGCTGAGCGCACCCGGACGTACGATCAGAATGTCCTCCTTGGCGAGATACTGCTGCAGGACGGCGAGCGAGGCCTGCTGCTCCATCTGCAGATGATCGATCTCGCTCAGGATCGAATCGAGCTGCTCGGCGGGTGTGCGGCCATCCGGGCTCTTGACGACGATGCTCTGGCGCACCTGGCCTTCGAGGCCGGCGACGCGCACCATGAAGAATTCGTCGAGGTTGGCGGCCGAGATCGATAGGAAGCGCACGCGCTCCAGGAGCGGGTGCTCAGTGTTCAGCGTCTCCTCGAGGACACGGCGATTGAACTGCAGCCAGGAGAACTCGCGATTGATGAAGCGCTCGGGGCTGGAGAGAAGCTGCTCCAGCGGCGGCTGGTCTGCGCTGTTGTCTGGAGTGGGTTCCTGATGTTCCTGGTATGCGCTGTCCATGGTCCACTCACCCTGCTTTCAATCGCTTTCGGCGAATATATCAGTTTCACGACGGAACTGTGACAGTCAATCGCCCGAGCCGGAATTTCCCAATTCATTCAATACTTCAGCAGCAAGCGAACGGGTGATCCCTGTGCCTCTGGAAAGCGCCAGCCGATCGAGCCTTTCGACAATCGTCTGGGCGGCGTTGAGCGAGCGCTCCATGCGATTGACGATATAAAGGACGAGTTTGTCATCTATATAAAGCTGCCGGTCAGCAAAGAGCTTGACGATGACCTGCGACAGCAATTCCTCATCAGGTTCGCCGATCTCCACGACCGTCGCGGCCTTCAGGCGCGAGCGCAGATCGGGCAGCGTAACCGGCCAGGACATGGGCCAGAGACGGCTCGTCATCAAAAGGCTGGTGCCGTTTTCCCGCACGCTGTTGATGACATGGAAGAGCGTGGCGTCATCGAAGTCTGTCCGGTCGACATCCTCGAAAAGAACGGGACCGTTCGCAGCTGTGATCGCGGCATCGGAACCGGCAATGGGATGGACGGCCTCCGCCCCGCTCAACTCCTTCCAGATGCCGGCGAGATGCGATTTTCCAGAGCCGACGGGACCGGCAAGGATGACGACCGGCGACGGCCAGTTCGGCCAGGCATCGACGATCGAAACGGCGGCAGCGAGACGTTCCGACATCAGGAGGTCGTCGCGGCCGGTTGCAGCGTCATGCGAAAAGGCCAAAGGAAGCTGTTCTCCGGCCCTGCGCTTCGGATCAGCGTTCTTCACGTCATTCATCGGAAACAGGTTTCGTCTTCCCGGCCCGGCCGCTTGGCAGCCTGCCATAGTAGAGATCGCTTTGAAGGTAGCGCGAAAGCGCAAAGCGGACAAGGACGCCGACAGCGGCAGCGGCCGGCACCGCGATCAGCAGGCCGACGAAACCAAAGAGGGCGCCGAAGGCAAAGAGCGCGAACATCAGCCAGACGGGATGCAGGCCGACGCTGGAGCCAACGAGCTTCGGCTGGAGGATGTTACCTTCGAGAAACTGGCCGCTGAAAAAGACGGCGAGAACAGCGACGATCCAGACATAATCCGGCCAGAACTGGACAATCGCCACGCCGATTGCGAGCACAAGCCCTACCATCGAGCCGACATAGGGGATGAAACTGATCATGCCGGCGAAAAGCCCGATGAGCAGGCCGAAATTCAGGCCTACGATCGAGAGGCCGACAGCATAATAAATGCCGAGGATGAGGCAGAGCGAACCCTGCCCTCTGATAAAGCCGGCAATCGCCTGATCCATCTCCCTTGCGATCTGGCGGACGTCTTTCACATAATTGCGCGGAACCCATTCATCGACCTTGGCAACCATGCGGTCCCAGTCGAGCAGGATATAGAAGGCGACAACAGGCGTGATGACGAGCAGAGAGATGACGTCGACGATCGCCTTGCCGGAATTCCAGATCTGGGCAAAGAGCCCCGTCAGGAAACCCATGCCTTCCGACAGGATGCTGGAGAAATTATTCTTGATGGTGCCGAGCTGGCTTTTGATCCAGCCGGGCAGCACGGAATCCTGATAATCGGTGATGAATTGCTGCAGCAGGGTGATATAGCCCGGCAGGCGCTGGGCGAAATCGTTGAACTGGGTGATGAGCACGGGAATGAGGATCATCAGCGCCAGCGCAAAGACGATGACGAAGGCCACCAGAATGACGATAGTCGCCATCAGGCGGCTCAGGCCCAGCCGCTCCAGCCTGTCGGCCACCGGATCGAGAAAATAAGCGATCGTCATGCCGGCAATGAAGGGCAGCAGGATCGAACTGAAAATGTAGAGGAAAGCGACGAAAACGAGCAGAACCGTTGCCCAGAAGATGACCTGGCGCTTTAATATCGTTCCGCTGACCTGTTGTGGCATCGCTTCCCCGCTGATCGCTCGCCCTGCCCATGCCGCTTTAGAACGACCAGGGCCGCTCCAGCACATAGGATGGAGGCGCAAAGATGGTCAACCCTGTTGCACCGAATCCGGAAAGCGCACAGGGATTAGCTGGAAAATGGGGGCTTTTCCCTTGCAACGCTTGCATAAAGCGCACTCTCATGCAATTGCGACCGGCATGTGACGCGGTCCTTTATCCGCAGCTTTAAATCCTCCGGAGATCAGCATGAGCCAGTCTGGAAAAAACGGTCTGACCTATAGCGATGCAGGCGTCGACATCGATGCCGGAAACCTGATGGTGGAGAAGATCAAACCAGCCGTGCGCTCCACGCGCCGTCCGGGCGCCGATGGCGAGATCGGTGGCTTCGGCGGGCTCTTCGATCTCAAGGCCGCGGGCTTTACCGATCCGGTTCTGGTTGCCGCCAATGACGGCGTCGGCACCAAGCTGAAGATCGCCATCGACGCGGACTATCACGACACCGTCGGCATCGACCTCGTCGCCATGTGCGTCAACGACCTCGTCGTGCAGGGCGCCGAGCCGCTGTTCTTCCTCGACTATTTCGCGACCGGCAAGCTCGACCCGGACCAGGGTGCAGCGATCGTCGGCGGTATCGCTGCCGGCTGCCGCGAGGCGGGCTGCGCGCTGATCGGCGGCGAAACGGCGGAAATGCCGGGCATGTATTCCTCGGGCGATTACGATCTCGCCGGTTTTGCTGTGGGTGCCGCCGAACGCGGCAAGCTGCTGCCGTCGGGCGATATCGCGGAAGGCGACGTCATTCTCGGCCTCTCCTCTTCCGGCGTCCATTCCAACGGCTTCTCGCTGGTGCGCAAGATCGTTTCGCTTTCCGGCCTCGGCTGGGATGCACCGGCGCCGTTTGCCGAGGGCAAGAAGCTCGGCGAAGCGCTGCTGACACCGACCCGCATCTATGTGAAACCGCTTCTGAAGGCGATCCGCGAGACGGGCGCGCTGAAGGCGCTTGCCCACATCACCGGCGGCGGTTTTCCTGAAAATATTCCGCGCGTACTGCCGAAGCATCTCGCCGCTGAGATCGATCTTGCCGCCGTCGAGGCGCCGGCCGTTTTCTCCTGGCTTGCCAAGACGGGCGGCGTCGAGGCCACGGAAATGCTGCGTACCTTCAATTGTGGCGTCGGCATGATCGTCGTCGTTGCCGAAGAGAATGTCGCCGCCGTCTCCAAGGTGCTTGAAGCGGAAGGTGAGAAAGTAGTGACGCTCGGCCGCATGGTCGCCCGCGCAGAAGGCGACGCCGGTACGATCTACAAGGGTACGCTCGCCCTATGACTTCGCCGCGCAAACGCACCGTCGTCTTCATTTCCGGCGGCGGCTCCAACATGATGGCGCTGGTGCAGGCGGCAAAGGCTGAGGATTATCCGGCCGAGATCGTCGGCGTGATCTCCGACAAGGCCGATGCGGGCGGGCTCGCCAAGGCGGCGGCCGAGGGCATTCCGACTTTCGCTTTCGTGCGCAAAGACTATGCCAGCAAGGACGCGCACGAGGCAGCGATCCTTGCCGCGCTTGACGAGCTTTCACCTGATATCATCTGCCTTTCCGGCTATATGCGGCTGCTCTCGGGCGCCTTCATCCAGCGCCATGAAGGCCGGATCATCAATATCCACCCGTCCCTGCTGCCGCTCTTTCCAGGGCTGCACACGCACCAGCGGGCGATCGACGCAGGCATGCGGATCGCCGGCTGCACCGTGCATTTCGTCACCGAAGGCATGGATGAAGGCCCTGTTATCGGCCAGGCGGCCGTGCCTGTGCTTGCGGGTGATACCGCCGATGCGCTAGCGGGACGCGTGCTGACCATCGAACATCAGCTCTATCCGCAGGCTCTGCGGCTCTTTGCTGAGGGTAAGGTGAAGATGGAAGGCGGGAAAGCGGTTGGGGCCACCGCTTCCGCAACCGCCCCTAAATCCCAGCTTATTTCGCTGATCGGCGACTAGATTCAGGCCGCAAGGGCCTGAAGCGGATGCAATGTGCCGTCGCTATAGACGAACTGGCCGTCACGGAAGGTGGCGCGGATGCGGTGGACGTCGCGCGGCTCGACCGCCACCAGATCGGCACGCTGGCCGATGGCGATCTCGCCACGATCCAGGAGGCCGGCAGAACGGGCCGCATTACCGGTCGCCATGGCAACGGCTGCCGACGGGCCGCCCTCCACGATATCAGCAAGCTTGAAGATGCCAGGCGCGAAGGCGGCCGGATGATAATCGGCGGCGATGACGCTGAGCAGTCCGGCTCTCGCGGCATCGAGCGCGCTCGGATTTCCCGACATTGACTGGCCACGCAGCGCGTTCGACGTGCCATCGCCGGGAACCACCGACCCCGTGGCCATCGCATTGAATAGTTATAAACTAACTAGTAATATTATTACTATGACATCAATCAAACGTTCCCCAATCGCGCTCGCTGTCCTTGCAATGCTCATGGAAGAGCCGCTGCATCCTTACCGAATGCAGCGTCTCATCAAGGAGCGCGGCAAGGACGAGGTGATCAATGTCACGCAGAGGGCGAGCCTTTATCAAACAATCCAACGGCTCGAACGCGAGGGTTTGATCACTCCGCAGAAAACTGTCCGGGACGACAAGCGCCCCGAGCGGACGGTGTATGAGATAAGCGAGAAGGGCCGTAACGTCGCGCTGGACTGGATACGGGCGATATTGTCGACCTTAACGCGGGAATATCCGGAATTCCCGGCAGCCATATCATTTCTTCCTCTGCTTACGCCTGATGATGTGGCGAGCCAGCTTGAGCTCAGGGCAAAAGCCATCGAGTCGGAGCTTCGCCGGATCGACGAAGCCCTGCAAGAAGCGCAGGCCGTTCCAAGGCTCTTCCTTCTCGAGATGGAATATCTCCGGTCGCTTCACGCAACCGAATTGTCCTGGGTCAACAGCATTGTCGAAGACCTGCGCGCCCAGCGCATTACCTGGACAGAAGAGTGGCTGAGGCAGATCGCCGCGAAATTCTCTATCGATCCTAAACTCGATCAGGACTAGCACCATGAAGGTTTTGATTATCGGCGCCGGGACTGGCGGTCTGGCACTTGCTCATCTGCTCAAGCAGGCTGGCGTTTGCATTGCGGTGTATGAGCGCGACCTCGCGCCGAACGCCAATACCGGCGGTTATCGTGTCGGCATCAGCCCGGCTGGAAGCCGAGCGCTGAAAGCCTGTATCCCCAGCGAGCTCTACGATCTCTATATCGCCACCTGCGCCAGGTCGCCGCGCTATTTCAACATGCTCACTGAACAGCTGGGCGAAGTGCTGAGCTTCGATATCGATGATGTAGGCCCCAACGCTCTCGACGGTGAAAAGAACGTCATTCGAAAGACGCTGAGGCGGGTTCTGCTCAGGGGACTGGAAGACGACGTTTTCTTCGGGAAAGCGCTTGAAGGTTACATAAGTAACGCCGACGGGTCGGTCACCGCCTGCTTTCAGGATGGAAGCCTCGCGACAGGTGATGTCCTTGTGGGGGCTGACGGCATGAGTTCGACCGTACGCAAACAACGTCTGCCGGAAGCGAGTCTGGAAGACACGGGGATCGTATCGCTCGGGGGCAAAATTCCTATGACGGCCGAGACGAAAGCTCTGCTGTCGGACAAGATGTTCAAAGGCATGTCGCTGATCATGGCACCGATGGGCTTCGGTGCAATCGTCCACTCGCTCGAGTTTGCCAACATCAGAAGCGGCTCTGGTTTTGCTGCTCGTTGGCCGGATTTCGTCGAAGCACTCGACGAGGACAGTATTGGCTGGGGGATATGGGGCGCTCGGCAGAATTTCCCGTGGGACCCTACCGGCCTGAGCGGCGAACAGTTGCGAGAGCTGGGCTTGGAGATCACTCGGGACTGGCACCCGCATTTGTGTGCACTCATCCGCATGACGGAGCCCTCGACGATCCACGATGTCAAGATGAGGACTTCCGTGCCGCTCACGCCTTGGATGAGTTCGAATGTCACCCTGCTCGGTGACGCCGTCCATACGATGACACCCGGACGAGGCGCGGGCGCCAATACAGCGCTTCGCGATGCCGCTCTGCTTGGACGCATGCTGGTCGAAGCGGATCAAGGGCGAAAGCCGCTCCTCGAAGCCATACATGCCTACGAAGTCGAGATGCTTCGCTATAGTGCCGAAGCAGTCCAGGAATCGAAAAAGCAGATGGATGCCAACGATCTGGTCCATCGGCCAATTGTCGGCAGACTTCAGCTGGCTGTCACGCGCGGCGCCATGCGCACCATCAACGCAATACCTGCACTAAAGCGGCGCGCCTTTCGGCAGATGATGCACGTTCGCGGGGAAACTAAGACCGTCGAGGATAATATCGATCCGCCTCAGAGGTAACTCGACGAATCAGGCGTCGATCGCCTCATCCCGCTATCGAAGTTTGCCCTTGTTCAACAGCGCCCATTGCAGCAGCGTGATCGTCTTGAGATCGATGATCTCGCCCTTTTCGACCATCGCAAGGGCTTCCGGGAGCGGGATTTCCAGCACCTCGATATCCTCGTGCTCTTCCTCAAGGCCGCCGCCGTCGGATGTGCGATCGGCGGTATCGATCCTTGCTGCGAAGAAATGCACGACTTCGGTAATGGAGCCCGGAGCCGGATAAGACTTGAAAAGGAAGCGGATGTCGCGGACCGTATAGCCGGTCTCCTCCATCGCCTCGCGGCGGATCGCGGCCTCGGGCTCATCGCCGTCGAGCAGGCCGGCCGGGACTTCAATCATCCAGGCGGGATCGTCGTTTACGTAGGCCGGCAGACGGAACTGCTTCACCAGCACGACGACATCGCGCTTGGGATCGTAAAGCAGAATGCAGGCGGCGGGCGTGCGGTGATAGACCTCGCGCGGCAAGCGATGCGTCACGCCATTCCGATCGGTGTAATCGATCCGGTAACCGGTCAGCTTCGTCCAGCCGTCGGACAGGATCTCCTTGCCGACGATTTCCACTTTTGCCTTAGATTGCATCATATGACGTCCTTGCGAAGCCAGACCTTGTTGTCATGGACGGCAGCGCCGCCATAGGGCGCCACGGGATCGGCGCCGGTGAGTACGTTGATGCCTTCGCCATCGACATGCGCCTTGTTGGGCCAGAGGCCTTCGGCAATCAGCACACCGGGTTTGACTTCCGTCGTGACGCGAGCATGGAGGCGCAGATCGCCGCGCATATTGCCGATGCGGACGAGATCGCCGTTGCCGATACCGTTTTCCTCGGCATCGACAGGGTTGATCATCACTTCCGGGCGGCCTTCCTTCTGACGTGAGGTCTTGGTTTCCGAGAAGCTCGAATTCAGGAAGTTGCGCGCCGGCGAGGTCGCCAGGCGGAAGGGATGTTCGGGATCGGTGAGCTCGATGACATCGACCTGATCCGGGAAAGGCGGCAGTTCGGCATAGGGACCGAGCGCGCCGACCGAGGCCGGTGGCTTGTTCGGGGCGGGATCGTTCACCCAATCCGGTCGGAAGTGGAACTTGCCGTCGGGATGGGCGAAACCATTGAGATAATGTGCTTCCTCGAAAGCCGGCTGGTGGTCGAACCATTTATGCTCGAGGAAATGGTCATAGTCCGGCAGGCCGCTAGCCGCCAGAACGCGGTCAACCATTTCGCGCGCCGTGAAGCCGAAGCCGGGGCGATCGGCGACGCCGAGACGTTTTGCCAGTTCTTCGATGACGAAAAGATTGGTGCGCACTGTCGGTGGCGGCTCGACGAGCTTCGGCCCAAGCAGGATATGGTTCTGACCGCCAGCGCGGTAGATATCGTCATGCTCGACGAACATGGTGGCGGGAATGACGATATCGGCCATTTCGGCCGTCTCGGTCATGAATTGTTCGTGGACGGCGACGAAGAGATCGTCGCGGGCAAAGCCGCGCTTCACCAGCCGCTGTTCCGGGGCGATATTCACCGGGTTGGTGTTCTGGATCAGCATGGTCGTCACTGGTCCGCGATAGCGGAGTGCGACGGCATCGCCGGTCAGCGCACGGCCGATCTGCGACTGGTCGATCATGCGGATATCGGCGTCCTTCATCGACTTGCCGGTCAGCTCCGCATTGTTCATGCGGAAGATATCGCTGTTGGAATGGAAGGCGCCGCCGCCCTCATATTGCCAGGAGCCGAGCACGGTGGCGATCGAGGCGGCCGCATGCATGGCGACCGCACCATTGCGCTGGCGGGTGAAGCCGTAGCCGAGGCGGAAGAAGGTCTTCTTGGTCGTGCCGACGAGCTTGGCGAAGGCTTCGATCTCATCGACCGAAAGGCCGGTGATGGCGGCCGCCCATTCCGGCGTCTTTGCCTTCAGATGCACTTCGAGGCCGGCGGGATCGTCGGCATATTTGGCCATATAGTCACGATCGGCATAACCGTCGCGGAAGGCAATGTGCATGACGGCGCAGGCAAGCGCTGCATCGGTGCCGGGCTTGACGATGAGAGCGATGTCCGCCTGCTTCATCGTCGGATTGTCGTAGATGTCGATGACGACGATCTTCGCGCCGCGCTCCTTGCGCGACTTGATCGCGTGGGTCATCACGTTGACCTGGGTGGCGACCGCATTGGTGCCCCAGATGACGACGCAGTCGGTGCGCGCCATCTCGCGCGGGTCCGGGCCCCGCAGCATGCCGGTCGCCATGGTGAAGCCGGTCCAGGCGGGATTGGTGCAGATCGAGGAGAAGAAGCCGGAATAGCGCTTGGCATGGCGCAGGCGCTCGATCGAGTCGCGCTGCACCCAGCCCATGGTGCCGGCGTAGAAATAGGGCCAGATGGCTTCGCTGCCATCCTTTGCCTCGGCCTTCACGAAAGCTTCGGCAATCTCATCCAGCGCATCGTCCCAGGAAATCTGCTGCCATTGCCCTGCCCCCTTGGCGCCGGTGCGGCGCAACGGATGCATGAGACGATCGGGATGGTAGAGGCGCTCGGCATAGCGGGCGACCTTGGCGCAGATGACGCCTGACGTATAGGAATGGTCATTGGCCCCCCGGACACGGCCAATCCGGCCGTCTTCCGTCAGGTCTATCTCCAGTGCGCAGGTGGAGGGACAGTCATGCGGACAGGCCGTGTGGCCGATCCGGGATTTGGCATGGATGGGGGTCGCAATGTTCATGCGATTTCTATATGCCAAGGCACGATCGCCCAAAAGGCACAAAAACTCCCAATGATCCGAATTCATAACAGGCATCAGCGAAAATGAATTATCGCCACATCTACCATGCAGGCAATTTTGCCGATGTGCTGAAGCATGCGGTGCTGGCGCGGCTGGTCCGCTACATGCAGAAAAAGGACGCCGGTTTTCGGGTGCTCGACACACATGCCGGCATCGGCCTCTACGATCTCTCTTCCGAGGAAGCGCAGAAGACCGGCGAATGGCATGATGGTATCGGCAAGCTCCTGGAGACCGATCTTGGGCCGCAGGTCTCCGAGCTTCTGGAGCCCTATCTCTCCGCCATCCGAGAACTGAACCCGCAGGGCGGCCTGCGCTTCTATCCCGGCTCGCCGAAGCTTGCCCGCATGCTCTTCCGCCCGCAGGACCGGCTTTCGGCGATGGAGCTGCACCCAGAAGATTTTGTCCGGCTGCATCGAGTCTTCGAAGGCGATCACCATGCGCGCATCACCGAGCTCGACGGCTGGCTGGCGCTCGGCGCGCATCTGCCGCCCAAGGAAAAGCGCGGCATCGTGCTCGTCGATCCGCCCTTCGAAGAAGACGGCGAATATGAGCGCCTGGTGGATGGTCTTGCCAAGGCCTACCGGCGTTTCCCGGGTGGCACCTATTGCCTCTGGTATCCTTTGAAAAAAGGCGCGCCGATCAAGGAATTTCACGAGGCGCTGCAAGCGACGGAAATCCCGAAGATGCTCTGCGCCGAGCTTGCCGTGCGCAGCGACCGCGAGACGACGGGGTTGACGGGCTCCGGCCTCATCATCGTCAATCCGCCCTTCACCCTGAAAGACGAGCTGCACCAGTTGCTGCCGGCGCTGAAGGACCATCTGGCGCAGGACCGCTTCGCCTCACAGCGGGCCTTCTGGCTGCGCGGCGAGACGAAGCCCGCCAATGCTGATTGACCGACTCTCGGCGCTCAGGAATAGTCCGGCGCCATCAGCATTTCCAAAAGGTGCCCCATGAAGCTTCTCTGCTCCCCGACCTCCCCTTTCTCCAGCAAGGTGTGCATGGCCGCCCGCCATCTCGGCCTGGAGACGATGGAAATCCGGGTCGATACGAATGCGGGACCGGCGATCCTCGTGGACAACAACCCGCTCGGCAAGATCCCGACGCTGCTGACGGATGACGGTGTTTCCATCTTCGACAGCATCGCCATCATGCATTATTTCGACCGGCTGACGAAGGGCGCGCTCTATCCTTCCAAGAAGGGCAAGCGCACCGATTCCGAAGTGCTGGAAGCGCTGTGCGACGGCGTCTGCGATTGCCTGCTGGCGATCGTCTATGAGCGTCGCTTCCGCGATGAAGAAAAGGTGCATCAGCCTTGGATCGACCGTCAATGGAAGAAGGTCGCCACCGCGCTGAACTATCTGGCGGCCAATACGCCGAAGCTCGGCAAGAAGCTGCATGGCGGGCATTTCGCACTCGCCGCCACGATCGGTTATCTCGACCTGCGCTTCAAGGGCCAGTGGGAAGAAGACCATGCCGAGCTGATCGGCTGGCTGGAAGAATTCAAGAAGAAGTTCGATGGCTATGAACGGCTGAAGCCTCAAGCCTGAAAGATTTGAGAGACCTGGGATCGACGCAGACAACAAAAAAGCCGGGCACAAAGCCCGGCTTTTTTCGTATTCGGTGTAATCCGAATTAGAACTTGACGCCGATACCGACCTTGACGCTGTTTTCGTCGAAGCCGCGCGAAACGCTGCCGGAATTCAGGTTGTAGTCCTTGTCCTGATAGTCGGTGTAGCGGTATTCGAGGCGCGTGGTGATGTTGTTGGTCACGAAAGCTTCCACACCGGCGCCGACCGTGTAACCGTAGGCGGTCTTGCTGTCGGAAGACGTGCCGTCGGAAACCTTGGTGTCGGCGAGTGCCAGACCTGCAGTACCATAGAGCAGGAAGGGGTTCAGGTCATAACCGACGCGGCCGCGGACGGAGCCGTTCCAGCCAGTCTTGTTCTTGATGCCGCCCTGGGTGACGTCTGCATCGCCATAACCGAGATCGGCTTCAGCGCCGTAAACGATCTGACCCTGCTGGAAATTGTAGCCGGTGAAGAGCTGACCACCCCAATCGTAGGTGTTGCGGTCGGAACCGAAGCTGCCCGCATTGTAGGTAGCGGCGCCACCGAGGTAAAAGCCCTGCCAGTTGTTGACCGGAGCCGGGGTTTCCTCAGCGACCGGTGCCTGCGGGACCTGGTCCACGGCATCGGCTGCCTGTGCGACCGAGAAACCGCCAACGGCGAGAGCGGAAGCCATGAGACCAGCAAAAAGTATACGCATAATTATCTCCTTTCAGTCCCGCGCGCTCGTCAACTCAAACTTCGGCGAAGCATTCACGGGGGATTACTAAATGTCCCTTCCGGTTCGAGAGTGAAATTGGAATGCAAATGCGGATTTGAAAGAGCCAAATTGTGATATCATTGTGGCTCCGCGGCGGCAGAAATTCGATGTTGCTTGGCTGCAACATACCGTTTATTAAGGATAATAAACAGTTAAACTTACAATACCTATTTTAATAAATCGCGATCGCAAATAATACATAGAATATCCAGCCCGTACAGGCAATGCTTTCGGCCTATTTATATAATCAGAGCCTGCCCTTATATAGTCAGCAAACGCACTCGCAGGACCAGAAGGCAGGATCTTGACCCAGAATAGACTTCGCGCGGCGCTTGTGACGGGTTCTGCCAAAAGAATAGGCCGGGCGATCGCCGAAGACCTTGTTGCTAATGGATTTTCGGTTGCGATCCATGCCAATGGCTCGCTCGCCGAGGCCGAGGATTTTGTGTCGGAATTGCGGCAAAGGGGTCATAAGGCGGTTGCGATCAAGGCCGATCTTGCCAAAATCGATGAGGTAATCGGGCTTGTCGAACAGGTGCGCGGAGCGCTCGGGCCGATCGACCTGCTCGTCAACAATGCGTCGATTTTTCTGGAGGATTCACTCCTCAAATTCGATGCGCAAGTGTGGGACCAGCACTTCGCCGTCCATGTTCGCGCGCCGTCAATCCTGGCCGCTAAATTCGCCGAACAGCTGCCGGCGACGGCGGAGGGGCTGATCGTCAATATTATCGACCAGCGCGTCTGGGCACTGCGGCCGAGCTTCTTCTCCTATACCCTTTCGAAATCGGCGCTGTGGACGGCGACACAGACCATGGCGCAGGCGCTGGCGCCACGCATCCGCGTGAATGCGATCGGCCCCGGCCCGTCGATACCGAGCGAAAGACAATTGCAGGAAGACTTCCAAGCGCAGGTCGCAGCCCTTATCTTGAAACGGGGGCCTGAGCTCAAGGAATTCGGCCGAACGATTCGTTTTCTGTTCGAGACCCCTTCGATCACGGGTCAGATGATTGCACTCGACGGCGGCCAGCATCTCGCATGGCAGACGCCTGATGTGCTGGAGATCAAGGAATGAATGCCAAGAAGCTGCCCGATGGCGGTGTTCTTTACGACGAGACTGACGAGAACGACGACGACATCATCGAGGTGGAAGGCGATGCCTCCGCTTCGCCGATTTCTGCGGCGGTCGACTGGAATGCCGGCAGCATCAACGAGACCGGCCTTGTCGGTGCGGATCTGATCGCCGAATTCGTCAAGCGCCTGCCGAACAGTCCCGGCGTCTACCGCATGTTCAACGAGGCGGGTGACGTTCTCTATGTCGGCAAGGCCCGCAGCCTGAAGAAGCGCGTCGGCAACTATGCGATGGGTCGCGTACACTCCAACCGCATCGCCCAGATGGTGCGCCAGACCGCCAATATGGAATTCGTCACGACGCGGACGGAGACCGAGGCGCTGCTGCTGGAAGCGAATCTGATCAAGCGCTTGCGGCCGCGCTTTAATGTTCTGCTGCGTGACGACAAGTCGTTTCCCTATATCCTGATTACCGGCGATCACCGCGCACCGGCCATCTTCAAGCATCGCGGTGCGCGCGCCCGCAAGGGCGATTATTTCGGCCCCTTTGCTTCGGCAGGCGCTGTCGGACGCACGATCAATTCGCTGCAGCGCGCGTTCCTGATCCGCACCTGTACCGACAGCGTCTTCGAGACGCGCACCCGGCCCTGCCTGCTCTATCAGATCAAGCGCTGTTCCGGGCCCTGCACCCGTGAGGTCAGTGACGAGGGCTATGCGGAGCTGGTTCAGGAAGCCAAGGACTTCCTGTCCGGCAAGAGCCAGAAGGTGAAGGAGCACATTGCGGAGGCGATGAACGCCGCTGCCGAGGACCTCGATTTCGAGCGCGCCGCGATCTATCGCGACCGTCTTGCCGCGCTCTCGCATGTGCAGAGCCACCAGGGCATCAATCCGGCCGGTGTCGAGGAGGCGGATGTCTTCGCCATCCATCACGAAGGCGGGATTTCCTGCATCCAGGTCTTCTTTTTCCGCACCGGGCAGAACTGGGGCAACCGCGCCTATTTCCCGAAGGCCGATCCGCAGCTTTCCGGCGCCGAGGTGCTGAACGCATTTCTGGCGCAGTTCTACGACGACAAGCCGGTGCCCCGGCAGATCATGCTCTCGGAAACGGTGGAGGAGCTGGAGCTGCTGGCCGCCGCCCTCAGCGAAAAGGCCGGGCACAAGGTTTCCATCCTCGTTCCGCAGCGCGGTGAAAAGCGCGACCTCGTCGAGCATGTCATCGCCAACGCCCGCGAGGCACATGGCCGCAAGCTTGCCGAAACGGCCTCGCAGTCACGGCTGCTGGAAGGTTTCAAGGACACATTCGGCCTGCCCTATGTGCCACAGCGCGTCGAGATCTACGACAACTCGCATATCATGGGCACGAATGCGGTCGGCGGCATGGTGGTCGCCGGACCGGAAGGCTTCGTGAAGAACCAGTATCGCAAGTTCAACATCAAATCGACCGAGATCACCCCCGGCGACGACTTCGGCATGATGCGCGAAGTGATGACACGGCGCTTCTCGCGCCTGCTGAAGGAAGAGGGCATTCCGGACAGGAGCGCGCAGGTTTCCGCCGCAGATGCGGCCGACATACCCTTCCCCGCCTGGCCCGACGTGATCCTTATCGACGGCGGTCAGGGGCAGATGACGGCGGTGCGTGCGATCCTCGAAGAGCTTGGCATAACCGATAGCGTGATTGCCATCGGCGTCGCCAAGGGTGTGGACCGCGAGGCAGGCCGCGAGCGTTTCTTTGCGCCCGGCAAGGGAAGCTTCACGCTGCCGCCGCGCGATCCGGTTCTCTACTTCATCCAGCGCATGCGTGACGAAGCGCACCGTTTCGCGATCGGCTCTCATCGGGCGCGGCGCAAGAAGGAGATGGTCAAGAACCCGCTCGACGAGATCGGCGGCATCGGCCCATCCCGCAAGCGGGCGCTGCTGCAGCACTTCGGAACGGCGAAGGCGGTGTCACGCGCTGCCCTTTCCGATCTCATGGCGGTGGAAGGGATTTCCGAGACCGTCGCAAAGCAGGTCTATAATCATTTTCACGACGACGCCGCGAAATAAGCGGTGCCGGTCGC
This sequence comes from Rhizobium sp. CF142, assembly GCF_000281145.1. Lineage (NCBI taxonomy): Bacteria > Pseudomonadati > Pseudomonadota > Alphaproteobacteria > Hyphomicrobiales > Rhizobiaceae > Rhizobium > Rhizobium sp. CF142. Next base: position 118,279 of record NZ_AJWE01000091.1, read on the forward strand.
AAATTCCACGCAAAGGCAGCGAAAAAACAGAAAGAATGTTGACGGTCGAGGGGCAAAGCCGTCATCTACCGCCGCATCAATATAGAGAACCGCATCATGGCATCGCGTGCGTATAATATCCCCAATCTCCTGACCTACGGCCGCATCCTCGCGGTGCCGCTGATCGTCGTCTGCTTCTTCATCGAGGGACGGCTCAGCAGCAGCGACACGGCGCGCTGGGTGGCGCTGTGGATCTTCATCATCGCCTCGATCACCGATTTCCTCGACGGCTATCTCGCGCGCATCTGGAACCAGACGTCGAATATCGGCCGCATGCTGGACCCGATCGCCGACAAGCTGCTGGTTTCCGCCATCCTGCTTCTGGTCGCTGCCGACGGCACGATTGCCGGCTGGTCGCTCTGGGCAGCGATCATCATCCTGTGCCGCGAAATCCTGGTTTCGGGGCTGCGCGAATATCTTGCGGGGCTGAAAGTCAGTGTGCCGGTGACGCGCATTGCCAAATGGAAGACGACGCTGCAGCTCGTTGCCATCGCCTTCCTGCTTGCCGGCCCGGCGGGCGACGCCATTTTCCCCTATACGACCTGGACCGGGATCGCGCTGCTGTGGATTGCTGCGATCCTGACGATCTATACCGGCTATGATTATTTCCGCGCCGGGCTGAAACACGTGGTGGACGACGAAGAATGACACGGCTTGTCTATTTCGCCTGGGTGCGCGAACGCATCGGCAAGGGAGAAGAGGAAATCGACCTCCCCGCTTCCGTCGTCAGCGTTGCCGATCTTCTGAATCATTTGAAGGGCCTGGGCGAAGAATATGAGATGGCTCTTCAATATCCTGATGTGATCCGGGTGGCGATCGACCAGGAGCATGTGGAGCATGACGAGCCGATAACAGGCGCGAAGGAAATCGGCATTTTCCCGCCGATGACGGGTGGGTGAGATAATGACTGTGGTGCCGTGGGGTTACCCCCCTCTGCCCTGCCGGGCATCTCCCCCACAAGGAGGGAGATTGGCTGGGAGCGCCCCGTTCCGCAGACAATCAACCTTGCAGCCCGGCAAAACGGTCCATGGGCACGATGCTCATGCCGCTCGTAATCTCCCTCCTTGTGGGGGAGATGCCCGGCAGGGCAGAGGGGGGTGGGCACGGCAGGCCATCACCGCATTTCCCGCAACTACATCAAAGCAGCAGAGGATTCTGCTGTGACCATTACCCCCACCATCCGCGTCCAGCGCGAAGATTTCGACCTTCAGACAGAAGTCGACCGGCTTTCCAAGGGCAAGCCCGGCATCGGCGCAATCGTCACATTCTCCGGTCTCTGCCGCGATGAGGGCGGGACACTGTCGGCGCTCGAGCTCGAACATTATCCCGGCATGGCCGAAGCGGAGATGACCCGCATCGGCGAACTTGCCATCGAGCGTTTCGGGCTCAGCGGCCTGACCGCCATCCATCGTTTCGGAAAGATTGCGGCCGGCGAGAATATCGTGCTGGTCGTAGCAGCAGCGCCGCACCGGCAGGCGGCCTTCGACGGTGCGAGCTTCGTCATGGATTTCCTGAAAACCTCGGCTCCCTTCTGGAAGAAAGAACACGGAAAGGACGGCGGCACCGGCGACTGGATCGCAGCGAAGGATGCCGACGACACGGCGCGCGATCGCTGGAAATGATCAGAGCACGACGCGCTCGCGCCTGCTCAGCACCAGCAGGAACACCAGCAACGAGAAGATGGCGAGATCGCGCCAGATGAAGGAACCGTAGGCGCCCCAGAGCGTCTCGACGAACGCCAGGCCAGCGGCACCACCCGCCGAGCGCAGCGGATCGGAATAGCCGCCGACGGCTGCGATCAGCAGCACCTTGAGACCGAACATCAGCCCGGCGCCGAAATCCATCGTTCCGTAATAGAAGGTCGCGAGGATGCCGCAGCAGGTAGCGACGAGCGCCGCTGCTCCATAGGACACCAGAAAAACCCGGCTGGCGCTGGTGCCACAGAGTTCGGCGGCGAGCGGATCGTCGATGACCGCCCGCCACAGGCGGCCCCATACCGTGCGCTTCAGGATCAGCGCGCCGATCGCAATGATCACGCACATCAGGGCCGTGTCCAGAAGCTGGATATAGGTGAGCGTGACCTTGAAGGTGCCGTCGCTCCAGAAGGTCACGTTGTCGTTCAAGAGCGGCGGCAGCCAGATGGCGCGGGTATTGGCGGCAAGGCGCGCCGTCTCCATCAGCACGATCATCATGCCGAGTGCGGCGACAATGACCGTGTTCGGCGATTTGCTGGCGAGCGGCTGCATGACGAAGCGGCCGATCCAGACCCCTGCCCCGACCGAATAGATCAGCGAGGCGCAGACGCCGATCGATATCGCCGCCGGCAGCACCAGCCAGAGGCGGTTATAGGCCATGTCCGTGAAGAGCAGCAGGATCTGGCCAGCAAAGGCGATAATCGCCCCATAGGTGATGTCGGGGCGCTTGGTGACACCGAAGGCGATCGAATAACCGAAGGCAAGCGTGGCATAGAGCGCTGCGAGCGGCACCGCATTCGCCAGTTGCTGCAGAAGATAGGCCATTCCGACACTCCAGATCAGCTTAAAATAATAACTGGCAAAATACGTTTTACCAGTTATATTTTTCCCATGAGCTTCTCCTGGACCCCTCACCGTTTTTCTGGCGGCGCATTGGCGCTCGATGTCGCCAATAGCGTCATCCTGCGTCACGATACTGCGCGCCGGATCGACCGCTTCGAGGCCGAAGGGCAGATGGAGCGTTTCCCCGAGGCGGCGCAGGAATTCTGCGCCGAACGGGCACTTTTCGGCGACATCGCGCCGGTTGGAGCGCAGAATAGAGCGAACTTCATCGCGTTGCGCGAAGCGACGGACCGCTATTTCCGCCGGCGCGTGCTCGAGGGCAATGACGACCGGCTTCTTGCCGAACTGCTGGAGGCGCTGGCGTGCACCCTGCGCGGTGCTGCGGAGAAGGGCCTCGATGCGGCGACGGCCCATTCGGTTCTGCGGCTGATCGCCATGCCCGATGCGGAGCGGATGAAGATTTGCGGCAATTGCGGCTGGCTGTTCATCGACCGCAGTAAGAACAAGAGCCGGGCCTGGTGCGACATGGCCGTCTGCGGCAACCGCGCCAAGGCCAACAGGCATTACCGGAGGAAAAAGAAGGAGGAGACGCCATGAAGCGGCGCTCGATCATTACCGCCCTTGCGGCAGCGGGGCTCCTGCTCTCCGCCTGCCAGCGCCAGGCCGAAAGCATGCTCGAGGTGACAGGCCATCTCTTCGTTTTCAACTACCGCGTCGCAAGCGCCACTTATCTGCTGACGCTGAAGAAGACGGCGCCTATTCCCGATGGCTCGACCATCGTCGCTGAATTCGAAAATCCGCAAGGCGGAGCGCCGTTGGTCACGAACCAGAAGGTGTTTCCGATGGAAGACAAGATTTCGGTCCAGAGCGAGAACCTGCATTGCGTGCGCAAGGACCGGCCCTACGCCGTCACCGTCAGGCTGATCGACAAGGATGGCAAGCTCTTGCAGGAGCTGAAGACCCAGTTCAAATCAGATCTCGACCAGACGGTGCTGCCGAGCAAGCCACTGGTGTTGGGTGCGGGCTACGAGAAGAACCCCGAGGTTTTCAAAGCGGACGGATCGACGGATTTTTCCAACACCGACAAATGCCCGGCCTGAACCTAGAAATAAAAAAGCCGGGACGAGCCCGGCTTTTTTGAGTCAATTCAATGCATTCCGAGGGAATGCTCCGGGGCTGAATCAGCCGACGATTTCGGTGTCGGAGAACCAGTACTTGATTTCCTGGGCAGCCGTTTCCGGAGCGTCGGAACCGTGAACCGAGTTTTCGCCGATCGACAGAGCGTGAACCTTGCGGATCGTGCCTTCGGCAGCGTTTGCCGGGTTGGTTGCGCCCATGATTTCGCGGTTCTTCAGGATGGCGCCTTCGCCTTCCAGAACCTGAACGATGGTCGGGCCGGAGGTCATGCCTTCGACGAGTTCGCCGAAGAACGGACGTTCCTTGTGAACGGCGTAGAAGCCTTCTGCTTCGCGCTTGCTCATCCAGACGCGCTTGGAGGCGACGACGCGCAGGCCGGCATCTTCGAGCATCTTGGTGATAGCGCCCGTCAGGTTGCGCTTCGTTGCGTCCGGCTTGATCATCGAGAAGGTGCGTTCAATCGCCATAATTCGAGTCCTCATACTCAGGGAAAAGTGGGCGGTCTTTACCCGCCTCACCGCCCGAAAACAAGGGGTCTCCGGCAATTTCACGCCGCTGTCACAGTCCGGCCCCGGCTTTCATGAAGATCGAGGCAGCGTTCGAACCAGGCCATGACGGGGTCGTCAGGGGCCAGCATGGCGAGGCCTGCGGCGATGCGCAGCCATTGCAGCGCACCAAAGACGATGTAGTCGGCAAAGAGCGGGCTGTCGCCACCGATGAAGGGCTGGAAGCGCAGCATGTGGCGCATCGGCTCCAGCTTGGCGGCAAAGGCCTCCCTCTCCGCGGCGCGGCCGGCGGCGAAATCCTCCAGCGGCTTGCCCAGGCGGCTTTCGCGGCTGGTGCGGAAATAGGCCTTGTCGCCCTCATCGAGAATGGAATGAATATCGAGAAGCGCAATCCGCATGATCGCCGGATGGATGATCATCTGCGAATAACCCTCGACCATGCGCGACAGGGCCTTGCCGCCCTCGCCACCGAAAAGCGACGGACGGTCCGGATAGGCATCCTCCAGGTAAAGGGCGATATCGAAACTGTCTGATATCAGCCGACCATTGTCATCCAGAACCGGCACGGTCTTGGAGAAGCCGCCGCCGATATCAACAATGCGGCTATAGGTCGTCGGAACCTCTTCAAAGTCGAGCCCCTTATGAGCGAGCGCCATCACCGCTTTCCAGCAATGCGGCGAGAAGAAGTGACGCTCGTCGGCGCCGCACAGGGAATAGAGAGCTCTGGTCATGGCCCGTCCTTTCGCAATCGCAAGGGGTTCATTCCATGCCAGAAAGCCGGCGCGATCAAATCAGGAATTTTCATGGTGTCATCACTCCCGGTTCTACAAACCATGACGATTTCCTTGCCAGCTTCGGGCTTCGTCAAACTCGCTGTGATCGCCATTTGGCTCAGAAGTTAGTTCGTCGCCATCGCCCATGTATAATTCAACGGAATTGAATGCTCGAAATAGCGAAATCACTGGAAATACTTACCCTATTTCCGCGCTAGACGTCTTTAAACCTGCAGGTGTCGTGCCTACGTGCTTAAGCGTTATGTCTATCAAGGCAACACCGATGTGAGATCACTCACGACCACGCCGCCCTCTGTGGGGACTCTGGGCGCGCGGTCATTTTCCCAGACAACAAGCAGCCCAAGCGTTCGACACGTTCTCAGTGCGTCGGGCGAATAGGCGCGCACCTCCCCGTCTTATCAACCAACAACCAACCGGGCGGCCGTCGGGTGGACGAACCCGCACGCCCATACGAGAGAAAAGATGGAAACCCTGCAATATCTTAGTCCGGCGGGATGGAAGGCAATCGAAATCGCCGTCCTGCTCCTCGTGCTGGCAGCCCTGTTCCGGTGGAGCGGCGTGATCCGCTATATCCCAAACGACAGGCTTGGCATTCTCGAAAAACTGTGGAGTTTTCGCGGCTCCGTCGAGAACGGCTTCATTGCGCTCCATGGAGAGGCCGGCTTCCAGCCGGAAGTCGTGCGCGGCGGTCTGCATTTCTTCATGCCGTTCCAGTATTCGATGCATCGCGCCAATCTCGTGACCATTCCACAAGGACAGATCGGCTACGTCTTCGCCCGCGATGGCGAACCATTGCCGCCGACCCAGACGCTTGCCTCGAATGTCGACGCCGATGATTTCCAGGACGTGCGCGGCTTTCTCACGAAAGGCGGCCAGAAAGGGCCGCAGCGCAAGATCCTGCGCGAAGGCACCTATGCCATCAATCTCGCGCAGTTCATCGTGCTGACCGCCCAGACGACCTATGCCGTCAACCTGAATGCTTCGGAACAAAGACTGTTTGCCGACATGTCGACTTTGATCACTGAGCGGAACGGCTTCGCGCCCGTCGTCATCCATGATGCAGAGGACCTGATTGGCATCGTCACCATCCATGACGGTCCGGCGCTGCCGGATGGCGAGATCATTGCCCCGACCGTTGCCAACAACCCGAAGGATCCGAACTTCCACAACAATTTCCAGGATCCCGAGAAGTTTCTCAATGCCGGTGGTTATCGCGGGCGGCAATTGCAAGTGCTTGCCGACGGCAGCTATTTCCTCAACCGCATCTTCGCAACGGTCGAACTGGTCGAGAAGACTATCATCGACGTCGGCACGGTGGGCGTCGTCGTCTCCTATACCGGCCGTCGGGGCGCGGATATCTCGGGCCAATCCTATCGCCACGGCGAACTGGTCGAGACGGGCGCACGCGGTGTCTGGTCGACTCCGCTTCTGCCGGGCAAATATGCCTTCAACACCTATGCCGGCAATATCGTCATCGTGCCGACCACCAACTTCGTGCTCAAATGGACCAAGGAACAGTTCGGCGAGCACAGGCTGGACGAGAACCTTTCGGAAGTTTCGCTGATCACCAAGGATGCGTTCGAACCGGTGCTGCCGCTCTCGGTCGTCGTGCATATCGACTATATGAAGGCGCCCCTCGTCGTGCAGCGTTTCGGGGATATCAAACGTCTCGTCGAACAGACGCTCGACCCGATGGTCTCGGCCTATTTCAAGAATATCGCCCAGACCAAGACCTTGATCGAACTGCTGCAGGAGCGCAGCGAAATCCAGCGCAAATCCGGCGAGGAGATGCGTGAGAAGTTCGGCTCCTACAGCCTCGAACTGCAGGAGGTGCTGATCGGCACGCCCCGCGCCAGCAATGGCCAGAACAGCATAGAGCAGATCCTGATCCAGTTACGCGAGCGCCAGATCGCCGTTGAAAAGGTCGAGACCTACAAATTGCAGGAGGCGGCTGCGGTCCAGGAGCGCACATTGCGCGAAAAGGAAGCGCTCGCCGAACAGCAGGCCAAAATCACAACATCGGCACTCACCATCGAGATCAGCGAGAACGAAGGCAAGGCGCAGCTCGCCCGCACCCGCCAGCAGGCGGAAACTATTCAGGTTACCGCCAAGGCGGAGGCCGAGAAGGTGCGCCTTGCAGGCCTCGGCGAAGCCGACCGGATCAAGGCCATCGCCCTTGCCGATGCCGAACGCATCAAGGCGACTGGTCTTGCGGATGCCCAGAAGGTGCGCGCCATCGGTCTGGCGGAAGCCGAGGCCACCGAGAAGAAGGTCGCGGCCTTCGGCGGGCCGGACTATCAGCTCAACTCGCAGGTCCTCATGCGCTTTGCCGAGGCAATTGAAAACGGCAGGCTGCCGCTCGTGCCGCAGATCCAGGTCGGCGGCACGAGCGGCGAAAAAGGCGCAACCAATGGCCTTGTGGAAATGATGCTGTCGATGCTGGTCGCCGACCGGCTTGGAAAGCAGGGCTCACCGGCTGCGGTGCCGGCGCCGATCGAGCATGATTGAGTACGGATGGGCCGGTCACGCCGGCCCTTTCTTTTTGCGTTGCCATCCAAAAGCGGAACTGAAATCGTCGTTCCGCCCAAGCATGATGCGAGGATCCTTGCCAACGTCATGGATTTCGACGGCACTAGGCAAGCCGAGCCTCGGACCGGACTTCATCTACTTCCTGCGTAGCACGGGCCGAGAGTGGATGTGAGCCGTTAGGCTGCATAAAGTGCCACCGCGTCCTTTGCGCGTCGGAAAAGACGCGTGGCACGGTCGCCAAAGCATGATGTCATCCGAAACCGCTCACATTTTTCGGCATCATGTTCCAGCCAGCAAGACCGCATTAACCGCCTTTGCCGGTTCCCCCGCCAATCCAGCGTTTCCCGTTGAAAATTCAGCCTCTTTTAAAATCTTGCAGGCATAGCGGAACGAAGGAAACGAAGCCGGACCGCGAGGGATCGTCATGCAGACTGCCGTTGCAAATGCATTGAATGGGCGCGAGGCTGCCCGGCCGATGCCGGCTGCCGACATCCAGAAGGTCGCTCAGCACATGATGCGGCTCAATGTGGCGGGCCTGCCGCGCAATTACGAACTGTTCTACGAAGCGCTTGTCGGCCTGAATGCCGGGCTGGCGCAGGATATCGCGGCCCTCGGTTCACATCCGCAGCAGGAGGCCTTGGACGAACTCGGCCTGCGCTACCGGCTCGTCGGCCATTACGGGCTGGCGGGCGACCGCTCGCGCAACGAGGCGAGCCGCATGCTGAAGGACACTGCGGAGCGGCTGGCCGAGGGGCGCCTGCATCATCAGGCCTTCACGCGCGCCTGCGAGACCATCCTCAGATCCGTCTCGGGCCAGCAGGAACACCAGAGCCTTGCCGACTTCATGGCCGAGGTCGAATATCTCGCCGCCTCGCTTTCAGACGTCCTCGCGGCGGAACGGACGATCGGCACCAGGCTGGAAGAGGATATCGAGCGGCTGACGGCGCTGGAGCGCGGCATTTCCGCCGTGCAGGCGGCTACTATCACCGACAAGATCACCGGCCTGCCCAATCGTATCGGCCTCAACCGCGCGCTCGACGATCTCTATGGTCAGGAAGATGGTGCGGCCGGCAGCGCGCTGATCATGATCGACATCGATGATTTCAAGGAGTTCACCGCCCGCTACGGTGCGCAGACCGGCAACAAGCTTCTGAAGAAGCTTGCCGGCCTCTTCCGCAAGACGGTGAAGAAGAACGACTTCATTGCGCGCCTGGAGGCCGACGAATTCGCTTTCCTCTTTGCCAATGTCGGCATGCAGGATGCGCTGGCGATTGCCGAGCGGCTGCGCAGTTCGGTCGAGGACAATCTTGTTTTCGCGGCGTCGGACACTTCTGATGCAAGCGGCCTGACGATTTCGGTCGGCGTGGCGTTGAGCGGCGATGCGGCCACGTCAGGTCAGCTTCAGGCCAATGCCCGCGTGGCGCTGCTTGCCGCCCAGTCCAATCCGCGCCTACCGGTGCAAGCCTTCGGACGTTGATGCGAAATCACAAATTGATGGCAGTCATCGGCCAAACGCGCTGCTGATCCATCTTGCCTTGGCGGCGGCTTTCGGCCAAAACCGCGCGCATGATCACGATTTCAGACATTTCCGCCCGCATTGCCGGCCGCCTGCTTCTCGACCATGCCAGCGTCTCGCTGCCGTCAGGCACGAAGGCCGGCCTTGTTGGGCGCAACGGCGCCGGCAAATCCACCCTCTTCCGCGTCATAACAGGCGATCTGGGAGCGGAAAGCGGGACAATATCGATCCCCAAGAATGCGCGCATGGGTCAGGTGAAGCAGGAAGCGCCGGGAACCGAGGATTCACTGATCACAATCGTGCTTTCCGCCGACAAGGAGCGCGCCGCGCTGCTTACCGAGGCGGAGACCGCAACCGATCCGCATCGTATCGCCGAAATTCAGATGCGCCTCGTCGATATCGACGCCCATTCGGCGGAAGCACGCGCCGCCAGCATCCTCTCGGGCCTCGGCTTCGATCAGGAAGCGCAGGCCCGGCCCGCATCCTCCTTCTCCGGCGGCTGGCGCATGCGCGTGGCGCTCGCCTCCGTGCTCTTTACCGAGCCGGACCTGCTGCTGCTCGACGAGCCGACCAACTATCTCGACCTCGAAGGCACGATGTGGCTGGAGGATTACATCCGCCGCTATCCGCACACGGTCATCATCATCAGCCACGATCGCGACCTGCTGAACAACGCGGTCAATTCGATCGTGCATCTCGATCAGAGGAAGCTCACCTTCTACCGCGGCAACTACGACCAGTTCGAGCGGCAGAAGGCGGAAGCCGACGAATTGCAGATGAAGGCCAAAGCGAAGAACGATGCGGCGCGCAAGCATCTGCAGAGCTTCATCGATCGCTTCAAGGCCAAGGCCTCCAAGGCCAAGCAGGCCCAATCGCGCGTCAAGGCGCTGGAGCGCATGGGCACGGTCGCGGCCGTGATCGAGGATCACGTTCAGCCGATCACCTTCCCCGAACCCGAAAAGCAGCCGGCCTCGCCGATCGTCGTGGTCAGCGGCGGCGCAGTCGGCTACGAACCCGGCAAGCCGATCCTCAAGGGGCTCAATCTTCGTATCGACAATGACGACCGCATCGCCCTGCTCGGCTCGAACGGCAACGGCAAATCGACCTTTGCGAAATTCATCTCGGGACGGCTGGCGGCCGAGAGCGGCGAGGTGCGTCTGGCGCCGGGCCTGAAGATTGGTTTCTTCGCGCAGCATCAGCTCGACGATCTCGTACCGAATGAGACGCCTGTCGAACATGTGCGGCGGCTGATGCCGACGGAGCCCGAAGCGAAGGTGCGCTCGCGCGTGGCGCAGATGGGCCTTGCAACCGAGAAGATGGCGACGGCCGCAAAAGACCTCTCGGGCGGCGAAAAGGCACGCCTGCTGATGGGGCTTGCCGCCTTTTATGCACCGAACCTCTTGATCCTCGACGAGCCGACGAACCATCTCGACATCGACAGCCGCCGCGCGCTGATCGAGGCGCTGAACGATTATGACGGGGCCGTTATCCTGATCTCGCACGACCGGCACCTGATCGAAGCGACCGTCGACCGCCTCTGGCTGGTCAACAACGGCACGGTGACGAGTTTCGAAGGTGATATGGAAGAATATCGCGACCTGATCGTCGCTTCCGGCAAAAAAAAAGACGACGAAAAACAGAAGCAGCCTGAAGACCAGTCCTCGAAGGCCGACCAGCGCAAGCTGAATGCCGACAAGCGCGCCTCGCTCGCCCCTCTCAAGAAAAAGATCAACGAAATCGAATCCTTGACGAGCAAGCTGGAGAAACTGATTCAGGCACTTGATGCGGAACTTGCGGATCCGGCGCTCTATGAAAAGGCGCCCGCCAAGGCCACCGAAAAAGCCAAGCAGCGCGGCGAAGCCGCCGCCAAGCTCGCTGCCGCCGAAGAGCAATGGCTGGAGCTCTCCGCTGAATATGAAGGAGCCATGGCGAGCTGAGGCGCCGCCAGCGCAAGCAGCTGTCTGGAGATACTTTGCTGCGGCGCAAGAACCATTGCGCTTATCAAGAGCTAGACAATTGTCCAAAAATCGCGTCGTCTGCTCCTAAAGACCAGACTTGCCCGCGGACCGCTTTCTGATAAAACGGCGCGCAATAAGTCATACTTTTAGCGAAACACCGAACGCGAGCTCTACAATGTCAGCCATCAACCTCGCCATCGTCGGCGTCGGCAAGATCGTCCGCGACCAACACCTCCCCTCCATCGCCGCCAATGCCGATTTCAAGCTGGTGGCGACGGCAAGCCGCAACGGTACGGTCGATGGCGTTACCGCCTATACCTCGATCGACGACATGCTCGACGCCGAACCATCTATCGATGCCGTTTCGCTCTGCATGCCGCCGCAGTATCGCTATGAAGCTGCCTACAAGGCACTGGCTGCCGGCAAACACGTTTTCCTTGAAAAGCCGCCGGGCGCGACGCTGAGCGAAGTGGAAGACTTGGAGGACCTCGCGAACAAGCAGGGTGCGACACTGTTTGCAAGCTGGCATTCGCGCTATGCAGCTGCCGTCGAAGCCGCCAAATCGTTCCTCGCCTCGACCGAGATCAAGAGCATGCACGTCATCTGGAAGGAAGACGTGCGTCATTGGCATCCGAACCAGGAATGGATCTGGCAGGCCGGCGGTCTCGGCGTTTTCGATCCGGGCATCAACGCACTTTCGATCGTCACGCATATCCTGCCGAAGGCGATGTTCCTCAGCGCCGGCACGCTGGAATTCCCTGAAAACCGCGACTCGCCGATCGCTGCCGACCTGCATTTCCGCAATGTCGACTACGTTCCCGTTCACGCGGAATTCGACTGGCGCCAGACGGGCAAGCAAAGCTGGGACATCATCGCGGAGACCGCGGCCGGACAGATGGTTCTTTCCGAAGGCGGTTCGAAGCTCTCGGTCGACGGCGAACTGAAGTTCTCTGCGCCGGAAGCCGAGTATCCGTCGCTCTACCGCCGTTTCGCCGAGCTCATCAAGGCCGGCAAGTCGGATGTCGATCTGGCGCCGCTGCGCCATGTCGCCGATGCCTTCATGCTCGGCAAGCGCAAATTCGTCGAGGCGTTCTACGACTGATCGGCCTTACGGGCAGATGTCATTGTGCCTGCAGAATGCTAGAATAGGAAAACAAAACGTGAGGGACGTTTTCCATGCAGCAGGAGCAGGATGAATCGTTTGGATTGGGCGTCCCACATCTGGCGGTGAGGCTCGCCGACCCCAATGCCAAGTGGCGGGAGGCCTATCTGCTGGAAGAGGCCAGGATTCGCGACGCGCTTGGCCCTCTGGCAATCGACATACAGCACTTTGGCAGCACCGCCATTCCAGGCATCAAGGCGAAACCGATCATCGATATCCTGATCGGCGTTCGCCGCCTTGATGACGGACTTGCCTGCATCAAACCCATGGAGGCGATCGGCTACGACTATGCCGGTGCCGACATCGTGCCCGACGACCATCTCTTCGGTCGCGGTGTCACGGGCGAGACGCGTACGCATCTCGCCCATGTCGTCGAATATCAGGGTTTCAACTGGAGGCGGAACATCTTCTTCCGCGACAGGCTGCAAGGCGATCCAGCCCTTGCGCTGGCCTATGAAGAACTGAAGATCGGCCTCGCGGAAAAATATGCCGAGAGTCGTGCGGCCTATACCGGCGCGAAGAAGGATTTCATCGACAGGGTTCTGGCCGAGGCCGGTCTAGCCTGACGTTCCCGTCAGGCCTTCTTCTCCCACCGCCCTTCCGGCGTCTGCTGCCAATAGGTGAGGCTATGCCCCTCGCCTTTCAGCTTCTTCCACTGGGCGCGCGCACCTTCAAGCTGCTCCTGATCGTAACCGTCGAACATGAAGACGATCCGCTCATAATCCGCGACGGCCGGCGGCTCGGCGCCATCGACGATGAAGCGGACGGTAGCAGCATTCGCGTTGTCAGCCGAAACCGTCAGGAGAACCGGCTGATCCCCGGCAAAATCGGCCTCATCCGTGCCATGCGGCAGAAAGCTATCCTCTCGATAGGTCCACAGATGCTGATCCAGCGCATCACGCCGCGCAGCCTCCTTCATCTGGACGGCGACGCGCCAGCCGCGCTCGACACTCTTGTCGAGCAACGGCGGAAGCGCGTCTTCCAGCTTCGATTCCGTCAGATGGTAGAAGAGGATTTCCGTCATCGTGTTTCGTAGTTCGAGCGGACCAGTTCATCAAGCAGGCGCACGCCGAAACCGGAGCCCCAGGACTGGTTGATCTCGTCCTGCACCGAGCCCATGGCCGTCCCGGCGATATCGAGATGCGCCCAGGGCGTATCCTGCACGAAGCGCTTGAGGAAATGCGCCGCGGTGATGGAACCCGCGAGACGACCGCCGGTATTCTTCATGTCGGCGAACTTGCTGTCGATCATCTTGTCATATTCCTTGCCGAGCGGCATGCGCCACAGCTTCTCGTTCGTGACGAGACCAGCGGTCGTCAGCTGCGCCGACAGGGGATCGTCATTCGAGAAGAGACCCGCATGGCTGTTGCCGAGCGCGACCATGATGGCGCCTGTCAGTGTTGCGAGATTGATCATGAATTGCGGCTTGAAGCGATCATTGCAATACCAGAGCGCATCGCAGAGCACGAGGCGGCCTTCCGCATCCGTGTTGATGATCTCGATCGTCTGGCCAGACATGGAGGTGACGATGTCGCCCGGACGCTGGGCGTTGCCATCAGGCATGTTTTCCACAAGGCCGATGATGCCCACGACATTGACCGGCGCCTTGCGGGCGGCAAGCGTGTGCATGAGGCCGGTGACGGCAGCCGCACCGCCCATATCGCCCTTCATGTCTTCCATATTGGCAGCCGGCTTGATCGAGATGCCGCCGGTATCGAAGACGACGCCTTTGCCGATGAAGGCGATCGGCCGATCCTTGCCCTTTCCGCCCTTCCACTGCATGACCGCAAGGCGCGGCGGACGGACGGAACCCTGAGCAACGCCGAGCAGCGCACCCATGCCGAGACGACGCATTTCGCGCTCGGTGAGGATTTCCACCTCGACGCCAAGCTTCTCGAGCTCCTTTGCCTTGGCCGCAAATTCGATGGGACCGAGGACGTTCGGCGGCTCGTTGACGAGATCGCGGGCAAGATTGACACCGTCCGCAACCGCTTCGGCATCGGCAAAGGCCTTCTTGGCGGCAGCCGCATCGGCCGTGACGATCGTCACCTTGACCGACTTCGCCTGTTTCTCTTCGTCGTCATTCTTCTTCGTCTTATAGGTATCGAAGCTGTAGGCGCGCATCAGCATGCCGAGAGCGAAATCGGCCGCAGCCTTGGCGCTGACGTCTGCGCCCGGCGCATCGACGAAGATCGTTGCCTTCTCGGTATTCTTGATCCGCGAGGCAGCGCTGCCGCCAGCCTTCAGCCAGTCGTGTACGGTCAGGTCTGCCGGCTTGCCGAGACCAAGGACGACGATGCGCTCGACAGGCGCACCCTCGGGCGCCACCAGGTCGAGGGCAGTCAACGACTTTGCCGAAAAGCGCGCAATCTTCGACGCCTTGGCGATCACTCCCGCCGGATCGGCAATATCTGCCCCAGCCGCGGTGTCGGCCTCGGACGTCTTCAGAAGAATCGCGAGGCCGCTGCTGAGCTTTGCCGATTTTGAGAATGAAATTTCGAATTTTGCAGACATGTCTTCTCCGATGGGATTCATGAAATCCGTTCCAGGGGATAATTTCGCGTTTGACGGGTCTGTCAATGGCCGGCGACAGTTGTTATGTTCCGCGCGGCCGCCCGGCCAAAAGGTTTTCGTCAGTTTCGTAGATGTTTGCGTTGACAGTTTTTTCGAAAAATCGATGGCAGGGTCCGGCAGTTCGCCTGCCACAAACGGCATTCGGCGTCTTTGTCCTGCTCTTCTGGGTGTGGTGGCTGCTGCTTGCCGTGTTCCGCGCCTTTCCCGGGATAGACATTTATTTTTCCCAGCTTTTTTTCGTGCAGGCGGCCTGTGACGCGTCGGCTCCGGCAACTGAGGTCTGCGGCTCCTTCCCCTATCGGAGCGAGGCGATCCTCGGTCTCTTACGCACGCTCTTCTTCTACGTTCCCTATGTCGTGACCGCGGTCATGCTGTGGAAACTGGCCGAGTGCTATCAGCAGCATGGCGCGACATTCAACGCGCCGCGCGCCCGCGATCTGAAGGTTGCGCTCGGCACGCTGCTGATCGGTCCCGTTCTTCTCGTCAATGTGATCCTCAAGGAACATTGGGGGCGGCCGAGGCCGGTGCAGACGGATTTCTTCGGCGGTACGCTGCATTTCGCCGAAGCCGGTTCATTGGCCGGCAAGTGTGTCTCGAACTGCTCCTTCATTTCCGGAGAGGCTGCGAGCGCGGGCTGGCTGTTCTGCCTGCTGATCTTCGTTCCGAAGTCGATACGTTATGCGCTTGTGGCACCCGTCGCCGCCGTTTCCATCCTGACGCCCGCGATGCGGCTCTCCTTCGGCGCACATTATCTATCCGACGTCGTGCTGGGATGGCTTTCTTCGGTCGTCATATTCGCGGCGCTGATGGCACTTGCTGAGTCGCCACGGCAACAAAAAAATTCTGAAATTTGAATGAATTTTTGACACTGACTTGTCGCAAAACCGAGACAAACAGCGTAGAGGGAATCTCCTGCTGATCATATCGACCTGCAGGCGCGTTCAAGGGCGAGCATGAAACTACTCGAGACATATATATTGCGGCGTGTTGGCCAGATGTTTCTCGTGGCCCTGCTCCCGGTGCTCGCAATCATCTGGACCACCCAGGTCCTGCAGCGCATCAACCTGGTGACCGATAGCGGCCAGTCGATCGGCTCCTTCGCCACGCTTGCGACGCTGATCCTGCCGTCGATCATTCCCATCGTGCTGCCCTTTGCACTCGTCATCGGCATTACCCAGACGCTGACGACGATGAACAATGATTCCGAGCTGACCGTGATCGATGCCGCGGGCGCCCGCCGCAGCATCCTGGCGCGGCCGATTCTGCTGCTCGCGATCCTCATCAGCGTCTTCTCGTTCTTCGTCGACAATGTCGTCGAGCCGCGTGCCAAGACCGTCGTGCGGCAGATGATCGCCGCCACCTATGCTGATCTTCTTTCGTCCGTGATCGAGGAAAAGACCTTCCGCAAGATCGACGAAGGCCTTTATGTGCAGATCTCACAGCGGCTCGCCGGCCGCACGCTCAAAGGCCTCTTCGTCGCAGACGAGCGCGACCCGAATTACGAGCTCATCTATTATGCGCGCGAAGGCGCCGTGGATGATATCGGCACGT
This sequence comes from Rhizobium sp. CF142, assembly GCF_000281145.1. Taxonomy (NCBI): domain Bacteria; kingdom Pseudomonadati; phylum Pseudomonadota; class Alphaproteobacteria; order Hyphomicrobiales; family Rhizobiaceae; genus Rhizobium; species Rhizobium sp. CF142. The sequence goes on from NZ_AJWE01000091.1 coordinate 134,582, forward strand.
CGCTGATCATGCATGACGGCGAAGTCCATCGCAAAACGCCCGATGGCAACGTCTCGGTCATCAAGTTCGATTCCTATTCCTTCGACCTTTCGGACATGACGGAAAACAACGGACAGGCGACGCTTCGCGCGAGCGACCGCGATCTCGCCTTCCTCCTCAATCCCGATCCGAAAGATCCTGATTACATCGCCAAACCCGGCAGCTATACCGCCGAGCTGCATCGCCGCCTGACCGACTGGACGCTGCCCTTCGTTTTCGCGCTTTTCTCGCTTGCCATAGCCGGGGATGCGCGATCGCATCGCGAGGCACGCATGCATCCGATGATCGGCGCACTGGGCCTCGCATTCGTCCTGCGCTGGGCGGCGTTCTACGTTGCCAACCAGATCGACAAGAGCACGATCTATATCCCGATCCTCTATGCGATCCCCATCGTGACCAGCCTGGTTTCGATTATTTTCCTGAACATGCATAAGCGGCTCGCCATGCCGCTCGTCGTCAGAAATCGCACCTCGACGATCTGGAAGCGCGCGCAGAAGCGGGTACTTGCCGCCACGGACCGGACCGGCGGAGGTGCTGTGCGATGATTTTCGGGACATTGTCGCGGTATTTCTTCCGCCGGTATGTCGTAACCACGATGTGGTTCCTGATCGGCATGAGTGCCATCACCTTCCTGCTGGACTTCAGCGAGACGGCAAGCCGCATCTCCAATTTCCCCGGCTACACGCTGGGTGGTGCCGTGCTGCTCACCGCCGTTCGCCTACCGTTGATCCTGCAGCAGACCATCCCCTTCGTGGCGCTGTTCGTCGGCATCACCGTGCTTATCGGCCTCAACCGGAAATATGAACTCGTCGTCACCCGTGCGGCCGGCATCTCGGTCTGGCAGTTCATGCTGCCTTTTGTCGCGGGGTCCCTGATTCTCGGCGTGCTGACGGTGGTGGCGCTCAATCCGCTCGCCGCCTGGGGCCAGAGGCAGGCAACCCAATTCGAAACGGCCTGGCGCGGTCAGGACAATGCGATGATCAGGGCCCTGCAGGTTCCGTGGCTGCGCCAGATCAGCGGCCGGGACGATGTCATCATCGGCGCCAAGACCGTGCTGGAGAACGGCACGCTGCTTATGGACGCCGTGCTTGTCCACTTCGATTCCACCGGTCAGGTCATTCTGAGGCAGGATGCCTCATCCGCCAAATTGGAAGATGGTTACTGGCAGCTTAACAACGTCGTCGAACGCAAGCCTGGGGAAATCCCGGTGCGTAAGGCTACGGAGCAGCTTCGTACCAATCTGAAGCAAGACTTCATCAAGGAGCGGCTGACAGCGCCGGAAACAATTGGTTTCTTTGACCTTTCCAACCGTATCGCTGCCGCCAAATCCTTCGGGATATCCACGAAGGCGCTTGAGACTCAATTCAACTCTCTGTTGTCGCAGCCGCTGCTCTTGGTGGCCATGACTCTCATTGCTGCAACAGTGTCTCTAAAATTTAGCCGGTTCAACCAGTCACGCTCTGTGATTCTGGGTGGAATCCTTTCAGGCTTCATGCTTTATGTCGTCACCGTGCTTGTAAAGGCATTTGGAAGCAGCGGTGTCGTGCCGCCGTTTGTGGCGACTTGGATACCAGTGATCGTGGCGCTCGCTTTAGGCGCGACGATCCTGCTTCATCAGGAGGATGGCTAGTGGCGGTAGGCGACCGCAAGGTGTTTAGTAAACAGTTGGTTGCCCTGCTCTTAGGCGCAGCTCTGGGTACCTATTTTGAGAGCGCTCCTCTGGCTTATGCCCAGGAGAATGCTACAGGCATGCCTGCGATCGGCCAGAATATCTCGCCGGACGCAAAACTGATGCTGTCGGCAAATGAGCTGGTCTACGACAAGGACCAGGAGATCGTCTCTGTGATCGGCGGCGTGCAGATCAATTACGGCGGCTACAGGCTGGTCGCCCAGAAGGTCGACTATAACCAGAAGACCGGCCGCATGATGGCGACCGGCAACATCGAGATGGTGACGCCCGACGGCAACCGAATCTATGCCGACCACCTAGATGTGACCGACAATTTCGCAGACGGCTTCATGAATGCACTGCGGATTGAGACAAGCGACAATACCCGCCTCGTTGCCGAAACCGGCCAGCGAGTCGGCGGTACGCAGATGATTCTCAATAAAGGCGTCTACACGGCCTGCTTGCCCTGCGCCGAAAAGCCCGAACGCGCGCCTTTCTGGCAGGTCAAGGCCGAACGCGTTATCCAGAACAGTGAGAAGCACACGATCCGCCTTGAAAAGGCGCGATTCCAGCTGCTTGGCCGTTCGATCGCATACCTGCCGTGGATCGAAGTCCCCGACAATACCGTGAAGCGCAAGTCCGGCTTCCTGTTCCCGTCGATGAGCGTTTCGCAAAATCTCGGCTACGGTCTTTCCGTTCCCTATTATTACGTCATCTCCCCGAGTTCGGATTTCACCGTCACGGGCACCGGCTATACCTCGCAGGGCTTCATGCTCGAGGGCGAATATCGCCGCCGCTTTGAAAACGGCACGATGACGATGCGCGTTGCCGGCATCGATCAGATGAACCCAGGCAATTTCAGCGAAGGTACAAGCGATGCCGAGGCTGAACAGCGCGGCATGGTCGCATCGGCGGGGCACTTCAGGATCAATCCCCGCTGGAGCTTCGGCTGGGATGTGATGGTGCAGAGCGACAACAACTTCTCGCGCACTTACAAGATTGACGGCTACGATGACACGCCGCACTCCAACACCGTCTACCTGACAGGTCTCGGCAAGCGGAACTACTTCGATTTGCGCGCCTTCTATTTCGACGTACAGGACGCCGACCGCAACAGCACCGCGGAAAAGCAGCAGGCGATCGTCTATCCTACGCTTGACTATCACTATGTCGCGCCGCAGCCACTTGCAGGCGGTGAGCTTTCCGCAGATGTCAATCTCACCAACATTTCGCGCACCCACGACGACTTTTATAATGTCGCAGGTTTCGACCGCTTCCGCGGCCTGGAGGGTCAGACGACCCGCTTGAGCACGGAACTGCAGTGGAAGCGCACCTTCGTGACGTCGACCGGTCTGGTGATCACACCGTTGCTCGCAGCACGTGGCGATGCTTTCGCGCTCAACATGGACAGTCCTGTCGACGCGAACGGCATTCCGTATGCCGGCAACTATCTCGACGATAATGCGGCGACGCGCGGAATGCTGACGGCCGGACTGGAAATGCGCTATCCGATCCTGTTCACAACCAGCAACAGCACGCATGTTCTCGAGCCGATCGCCCAGATCTATGCGCGGCCTGACGAGCCGCTCGCAGGCCGGCTGCCGAACGAAGACGCACAGAGCTTTGTCTTCGACGCGACGAACCTTTTCGATCGCGACAGGTTCTCCGGCTACGACCGTATCGAAGGCGGGACGCGCGCAAACCTCGGCTTCCAGTACACCGGCACCTTCGACAGTGGCTACAAGCTGCACGGCATCTTCGGACAATCCTATCAGCTGGCGGGTCAGAACTCGTTTGCAACCGACGACCTCGTGAATGTCGGTGCCGATTCGGGCCTCGAGACCGATCGTTCCGACTATGTCGGTCTCGGCGGCATCGAAATGCCTTTCGGTCTTTCCGTAGCGGCTTCCTATCGACTGGACGAGAAGGATTTCTCGTTCAATCGCGGCGATCTGACCACGGCCTATCAGAACGATACCTTCTCGGGCCAGGTCACCTATACGCACGTGAGCGCCCAGCCGGCATATGGCTTTGCCGAAGACCAAGACGAGGTTCAGACAAACGCCAGGATCAAGTTCAAGGATTACTGGTCGATCTTCGGCGGCATTGCCTGGGACCTGAACAACGATGTCGTCACCAGACGCACGCTCGGCATTTCCTATCAGGACGAGTGCACGATCTTCACCATCGCCTATACGGATGCCCGCGATACGTCGGATCAAACGGCAAGCGACTGGACGATCGCTGCCCGCCTGACCTTCCGCACGCTCGGCGATATCCGGCTGGGCACAGGTGATGCTGCGAATAACCTCTGATCACAGATGGACGGCCGGAGATTTCCGGCCGGGCCATTCTTTCGCCGTAAGCCTGTGCAGGACATTGCCACCAGTCGTTATGTGAGACATAGGGTGTCGCGGAGCAAGAGATGCGATTTCCGCTTGTCTCAGTGTATGGTAAGAACGCCGCGCGCTGGATCGTGCGGCGCTATCGGGAGGTCAACAGATGATTGACGCGAAGAAAACCGTGACCACGCTTATTGCAGGCGCAGCCTTCATGCTTGCTGCCTTCAGCACCCCCGTCTTCGCCGCAAGCGAAGTCAAGGCGGTGGTAAACGGTACCGCGATTACCAGTGGCGACGTTGCAAAGCGACAGGCCTTCATGCGCCTGCAGCGCCTGAAACCCGACGCCAAGGCTGCCGAAGAACAGCTTGTCGACGAGGCGCTGAAGCGGCAGGAAATCTCTCGCGTGCGCATGTCCGTCTCGCAGGACGACGTCAACGCCTCCTTCGCGCGTTTCGCCGCCAGCAACAAGCTTTCCGTCGAGCAGATGGGGCAGATCCTCGACCGCGCCGGCGTCGGTGTCGATCATTTCAAGAACTTCATTGCCGTGCAGATGAGCTGGCCGCGTATTGTCAATGCGCGCTACGGCTCCAGCGCACGCATCTCGAATTACGATCTGGTCAACCGCATGATGCAGAATAACAAGCAGAAGCCGGTGACGACAGAATACATGTTGCAGCAGGTCATCTTCGTAGTTCCGCCAGCCAAGCGAAATGCGATTACGGCCAAGCGCAAGAGCGAGGCAGAGGCATCACGCTCCAAATATCCGGGCTGTGATCAGGCTAAGACTTTCGCCGCGACCATGCGGGACGTTTCGATCCGCGAGCTCGGCCGTATGCTGGCTCCGGAAATTCCTGCTGAATGGAAGGACCTTGTCGCACAGGCCAAGGGCAACACGACGGCAACGCGCGTGACTGACAAGGGCGTGGAATATCTGGCAATCTGCAGTCAGCGCCAGGTTTCGGACGACCAGGCCGCAGAAATGGTGTTCCGCCAGGAAGACCTCGACAAGGCCAAGTCGGACAAGGCCGCAGCGCCGGAAAACGAAAACAGCACCAAATATCTGGATGAACTGCGCAAGCACGCGCAGATCATCTATCGCTGATTTTCCATGGCGACACCGTTTTCGCGACCGCTTGCGCTGACGCAGGGCGACCCGGCCGGCGTGGGGCCTGATATCACCCTCATGGCCTGGCTTCGCCGACGCGAGCTTGGGCTGCCGCCATTCTTCCTGATTGGCGATCCCGATGTGCTTGCGGTGCGGGCACGACAGCTCGGCCTTGATGCTCCCCTGCGCAGCATCGGCAATGCAGCCGAAAGCCTCGGTATATTTGCGGACGCGCTGCCTGTCCTGGCGATACCCGCAGGCGTCGATGTTGCGGCAGGAGAGCCGCATGTCGCTACGGCGAAGGGTACGATCGCCTCGATCGAAGCCGCTGTAGCGCTCGTCATGCAGGGCGAAGCGCTTGCAGTCGTCACCAATCCGATCGCCAAGTTGGTGCTCTATGAGGCAGGGTTCAAATTTCCAGGCCATACGGAATTCCTTGCCGATCTTGCCATGCATGCGACCGGCCAGTCGGTCATGCCCGTCATGATGCTTGCGGGACCAAAACTACGCGCCATTCCTGTCACCATCCACATTCCGCTCAAGGATGTGCCGCAGGCGTTGACGCTCGGCCTGATCGTCGAAACCTGCCGGATCGCAGATAGGGACCTGAAGCAGCGATTCGGGATCGACTCTCCGCGCCTGGCTATCGCAGGGCTCAATCCGCATGCGGGCGAAGGCGGCGCGATGGGCAAGGAGGATGAGACCATCATCCACCCAGCGGTCCAGATCCTTCGTGACGAGGGTATCGATGCGATCGGTCCTCTCCCCGCCGACACGATGTTTCATGATGAAGCGCGCGCGCGTTATGACGTGGCCGTCTGCATGTATCACGATCAGGCGCTGATCCCGGCCAAGGCGCTCGGTTTCGACGATTCCGTCAATGTGACGCTCGGCCTTCCTTTCGTGCGCACCTCCCCCGATCATGGCACGGCCTTCGGCATTGCCGGCAAGGGACTTGCCCGCGAGACGAGCCTCCTTGCCGCGCTGAAGCTCGGCGCGCAGCTTGGCCGGACTGCGGAAAGCCATCGTTAATGGCTGCACTCGACGGTCTGCCACCGCTTCGCGAGGTTATCCAGCGTCATGGGCTCGATGCGCGCAAGGCGCTTGGGCAGAACTTCCTGCTCGATCTCAACCTGACGCAGAAGGTTGCCCGCACGGCCGGCGCGCTTGATGACGCGACAGTCTTTGAAGTCGGTCCCGGTCCCGGCGGCTTGACGCGGGCCATCCTTGCGCTCGGTGCGAAGAAGGTCATCGCGGTCGAGCGCGATGCACGCTGCCTGCCGGCTCTCGCCGAGATCGCCGATCATTATCCCGGACGGCTGGAAGTCATCGAGGGCGATGCGCTGAAGACCGATTTCGAGGCGCTGGCGCCGGAAGGTCCCGTCAAGATCATCGCCAACCTGCCCTATAATGTCGGCACCCAGCTTCTGGTGAACTGGCTGCTGCCGAAGGCATGGCCTCCCTTCTGGCAATCTCTGACGCTGATGTTCCAGAAGGAAGTCGGCGAGCGGATCGTCGCCTCCGAAGACGACGATCACTATGGCCGCCTTGGCGTGCTCGCTGGATGGCGCACCCATTCCCGCATGGCATTCGATATTCCACCACAGGCTTTCACGCCGCCGCCGAAGGTCACCTCGACGGTGGTCCACCTGACGCCGAACGAGAACCCGATCCCCTGCTCTGTCGCCAATCTGGAGAAGGTGACGCAGGCCGCCTTCGGCCAGCGCCGCAAGATGCTGCGCCAGAGCCTGAAGCCGATCGGCGGGGAAAGCCTGCTTACCAAAGCCGGCATCGATCCGGCTAGGCGCGCGGAGACGCTGTCGGTGGAAGAATTCTGCCGGCTGGCGAACAGCCTTTAGAGGACCGGCGTTTCCTCGAGCAACTCGCGGACGAAATCGAACATGCCGTGGCGACGATCGCGGCGTAGGCGCTCAGCCTTCACAATTGACTGTACCGCATCGAAGGCAGCGTTCAGGTCATCATTGATGATGACGTAATCATATTCGCGCCAGTGGGCGATCTCGGCACGGGAATTGGCCAGGCGCGTTTGGATGACCTCCTCCGAATCCTCGGCGCGGCGATGCAGGCGGGATTGCAGCTCGGTCATGGTCGGCGGCAGTACGAAGATCGAGACCACATCGGCCTGCATCTTCTGCTGCAATTGCTGAGCGCCCTGCCAGTCGATATCGAACAGCATGTCACGGCCTTCGGACATAGCCTGCTCAACCGGCTCGCGGGGTGTGCCGTAGAAATTGCCGTGAACCTCGGCCCATTCCAGCAGAGCATCGGAATCGCGCAACCGCTCGAATTCCCGCACGGACTTGAAATGATAGTGAACGCCTTCCACTTCGCTCGGCCGGCGCTGGCGTGTCGTGACGCTAACGGAAAGGCCGATCTGCTTATCCGTTTCGAGAAGCGTGCGCGCGATGGTGGATTTACCGGCGCCCGAGGGCGACGAGATGACCAGCATCAGACCGCGACGGGCGATCTGGATGGGCGAGATTTTCGCCGGGCTCATGTCCTACTCCAAATTCTGGACCTGCTCGCGGAACTGATCGATCACCACCTTCAGCTCGATGCCGGCTGCGGTGACGGCCGATGCGTTCGACTTCGAGCAGATTGTATTCGATTCTCGGTTAAATTCCTGTGCAAGGAAATCGAGCTTTCGGCCAACCGGGCCACCTTTTGTCACGAGATCGCGGGCGGCAGCGACATGAGCCTTCAATCGGTCGATCTCTTCGCGCAGATCCGCCTTGGTGGCGAGCAGCGCTGCTTCGGCGTGCAGCCGGTCACGGTCGAGCGCGCCGGCTCCTTCCATGAGGAGCGCGACTTGCGCGGAGAGCCTTATCGCGATCTCCTGCGGCGAGCGCGAGGGATCGGCCTCGATCGTGCTCGTCAGAGCTTCGATCGTCGTGACATGGCCGAGAAGCACACGCGCGAGCGCCGCTCCCTCCTGCTCGCGCATGGTCCTGAGATCGGAGAGCGCAGCCGCCAGTCCCGACAGGATATCGCTATCGCGCGCGGCAACCGTCTCTTCGCTGTCCTGCGTCTCGCGGAAATCGACGAGGCCGCGGATGGAAAGCAGGGTATCGAGTCTCAGCGGCGCCGGATCGATCAGGCCCTCCAGCTTGTCGCGCATGGCGAGAACGGCAGCGAAGGCATCCCGATTGAGCACAGCCTCAAGCTGGCTTTCGCCTGTCGTCAGGGACAACGTGGCCTGTAGATTACCGCGGCTGAAATTCTCGCCGGCAACGCGGCGAACATCCGTTTCAAGGCGTTCCAGGCCGGGCGGGAGGCGGAGGCGGAGATCAAGGCCCTTGCCGTTGACCGAACGCAGTTCCCATGCCCAGCGCCAGCGGCCGGTCGTTCCCTCGCGCCGCGCAAAACCAGTCATGGACTGCAATGCCATCAAAGGCCTCCCGATATCAGTTGATCTTCTTTTTCTTCGGCGGAACCGCGGATGTGTTGTCCGCAGGCTGGTCTTCCGGCTGTCCGTCGACGACAATCTCGGGATCGGCACCCTTGTCGGCTTCCAGCTTACGCCAGCGCTTGACGTTGGCGTTGTGGTCTTCGAGCGTCGCCGCAAAGACGTGACCGCCGGTGCCATCGGCAACGAAATAGAGGTCCTGCGTCTTCCAGGGATTGGCGACAGCTTCCAGCGCGTCTTTGCCGGGATTGGCGATCGGCGTCGGCGGCAGGCCCTTGATGACGTAGGTGTTGAAGGGCGTCTCTTTTTTCAGGTCCGACTGATAGATCGGCCGGTCTGCGGGTTTACCATCGCCACCGAAGAGACCGTAGATGATGGTCGGATCAGACTGCAGACGCATGCCCTTGCCGAGACGGTTCAGGAAGACGGAGGCGACATGAGCGCGCTCATCCGGCACTCCCGTCTCCTTCTCGACGATGGAGGCGAGCGTGACGAACTCTTCCTTGCTCTTCAAAAGCAGGGAAGGATCACGCCGTTCCCAGATCTGGTCGACCAACTTCTGCTGGGCGGCAGCCATCTGGTCGATGATCTCAGACCGCTTGGTACCGCGCGAGAACTTGTAGGTATCGGGCCGCAGGCTGCCTTCCACCGGCAGGGCGGCCGGCAGGTCGCCTTCGAGCACCGGATCGTCCAGCATGCGGTCGAACATCTGTCGCACCGTCAGACCTTCGGGGAAGGAGACGGAATAGAGGATCGACTTACCTGATTTCAGGAGCTCCATGATCTCGTTCATGGATGCATGCGCCTTGATCTCGTATTCACCCGCCTTGAGGCTTTCGCCGGCGCTCAGATGCGTCGCGGTCAAATAGCGGAAGACGCGCGCATCCGAGATAATGAGATTGCGCTCGAGATTCGTGGCGATTTCCGCGAGGCCTGCGCCATTACGGACGATAAAGTTGGTGTTCGTCTGCAGCGGGCCGGGGTTCTGATAGGCGGTGATGGCGTAGTAGAAGCCGATGAGACCGGCGATGCAGACGACCACCGCCATGGTCATGACGAAATTCAGGAAGAGTACGACCTGGCTGCGGGCATTCCTGGAGCGCTTCGGCGGCTCGGGAACACGTTCCGGGCGCAGGGCTTCGCTCGGCGATTTCGGGATGATCGGTCCCTTCTGCGCCGGCTGGCCGTTGTCGCTGCTCTGGTTGGTCGTATCGCTCACCGGCAATCCTCTAAAACTTGGCCCCCGCTTCGCTATTTCGCGAAGTAATGCGGCAAAAACAGGTTCTGCCGCGCTTCATGACGCCGTTTGACGTTCGCCCGTGCTCGTGAACCGCCTGTTACGCGACGTAGCGGCGCAACACGAGCGATGCATTCGTGCCGCCGAATCCGAACGAGTTGGATAGCGCCACGTTGATTTCTCGCTCACGAGCCTTGTGCGGAACAAGGTCGATCGCGGTCTCTCGCTCTGGATTGTCGAGATTGAGCGTCGGAGGGGCGACGTTATCCCGAATTGCGAGGGTCGTGAAGATCGCCTCGATGGCGCCGGCAGCACCGAGCAGGTGGCCGGTCGCGGATTTGGTCGACGACATCGAGATCTTAGATGCCGCATTGCCGACGAGGCGCTCGACGGCACCAAGCTCGATCGTATCGGCCATGGTCGAGGTGCCATGGGCGTTGATATAGTCGATATCGGCAGGCGTCAGGCCGGCGCGTTTCAGCGCCATGGTCATGCAGCGGAACGCGCCGTCGCCGTCTTCCGACGGGGCGGTAATGTGGAAGGCATCGCCGGAAAGCCCGTAACCGACCACTTCGGCATAGATCTTGGCGCCGCGTGCCAGCGCATGATCCAGCTCTTCGAGAACAACGATACCGGCGCCCTCACCCATGACGAAACCATCACGGTCCTTGTCATAGGGGCGCGATGCCTTCTGCGGATCGTCGTTGTGCTGCGTCGACAGCGCCTTGCAAGCGGCAAAGCCGGCAAGCGAGATGCGGCTGACCGGGGATTCCGTGCCGCCGGCAACCATGACATCGGCATCGCCGAGCGCGATGAGACGGGCAGCATCGCCAATGGCATGCGCACCGGTGGAGCAGGCGGTTACGACCGAATGGTTCGGGCCGCGCAGCTTGTGGCGAATGGAAACCTGGCCGGAGACGAGGTTGATCAGTCGGCCTGGAATAAAGAAAGGAGAGATGCGGCGCGGGCCCTTGTCGCGCAGCGTATAGCCGGCTTCGACAATGCCTTCGATGCCGCCGATGCCGGAGCCGATCAGCACGCCTGTCGCGATCTGGTCCTCATCGGTTTCGGGATGCCAGTCGGCATCCTTGAGCGCCATGTCGGCAGCGGCCATGCCGTAGATGATGAAGGGGTCTACCTTGCGCTGCTCCTTCGGTTCCATCCAATCATCAGCATTGAAGGTACCATCAGAACCATCGCCGACGGGAATGCGGCAGGCAATCTTGGCAGGGAGATCATCGACCTCGAATTCGGTCACGAGACGGGCGCCGTTTGCTCCCGCACGCAGGCGGGACCAGGTAACTTCTGCTCCGCATCCCAAGGGCGATACCATGCCGGTACCTGTTATGACGACCCTTCTCATCGACTGCTTTCCCCCGTCTGTTATGTTTTATGGAGAAACATGCTCAAAAGAAAAGGGCGGACTCTTGGCCCGCCCTTTCTCGAATGCGCAGAATCAGGCCTGAGCCTTTTCAATAAACTTCACGGCATCGCCAACCGTCAGGATCGAGTCAGCGGCATCATCGGGGATTTCAACGCCGAATTCTTCTTCGAAGGCCATGACCAGTTCGACCGTGTCGAGCGAGTCTGCGCCCAGATCGTCGATAAAGCTGGCGCTCTCGACGACCTTGTCGGCATCGACGCCAAGATGATCAATAACAATTTTCTTTACGCGTTCTGCGATATCGCTCATGTCGGTTTCCTCGACCTTATGTCCTGATCGGAGCGTCATTCTGACACCCATACCCTGTTTCAGCCTGCGATGCTTTCAGACATCCTCGGCAAACTCGTTTACCCGGCTTTAGAGAAGTCCCAGGCTTGCGAAAAGCCCGCCGGTCCGTCTGCTTTTTTCGGGACGACTGTACACAGTCATGGCCCGCTTAACATGCTTTAAGTCTGCCGCAAAGCCAGAAAATCAACCGTTCGTGATTGCTCAACACGCTATTGGCTGAAATCGGCGGCTGCGGCAGCTAATCGTTTCAGATCATGGCCATGCCGCCGTTTACGTGCAGGGTCTGACCCGTCATATAGGCCGCCTCCGAGGACGCGAGATAGACGACGGCAGACGCCACTTCGGCGCCGGTACCCATGCGCTTCATGGGGATCGCGCCCATGATCGTTTCCTTCTGCTTTTCGTTCAACTTGCCGGTCATGGCGCTTTCGATGAAACCTGGAGCAACGCAGTTAACGGTCACATTGCGGGTGGCGATTTCCTGCGCCAGCGACTTCGAGAAGCCGATCATGCCGGCCTTGGAGGCGCAGTAGTTGGCCTGGCCCGGATTGCCGGTGACGCCGACGATCGAGGTGATGTTGATGATGCGGCCGTACCGGCGGCGCATCATCGGATGGGTGAGCTCGCGCGTCAGGCGGAAGGTCGCTGTCAGGTTCACTTCGAGAACGGCATCCCAGTCCTCGTCGCTCATGCGCACGAAGAGGCCGTCCTTGGTGATGCCGGCGTTGTTGACCAGGATATCGACGCCTTCGAGATCGGCTTCCGCCTTCTGGCCGAGAGCCTTCACCTCATCGCGATCCGACAGGTTCGCCGGGAAGATCTTCACGCGGTCGCCGAGCTCATTTGCCAGGGCCTCGAGCTTTTCGACACGGGTGCCGTGCAGGCCGACGATGGCGCCCTGCTTATGGAGAAGGCGGGCGATTTCTTCGCCGATGCCGCCCGATGCGCCGGTGACGAGAGCCTTGCGGCCGGAAAGATCGAACATGGGAACGTTCCTTATATGAAGTGGGGGCAATCAGGCCGTGAGAGCGGCAATGGCAGCGCCGATATCGGCCGGGCCGTTGACCGAGATACCATTGATATTCTTGTCGATGCGGCGCGCAAGGCCGGTCAGCACCTTGCCGGCGCCAAGCTCATAAAGCGTGGTGACCCCGTTTGCGGCAAACCATTCCACCGTCTCGCGCCAGCGCACCTGCCCGGTGACCTGCTCGACGAGAAGCTTGGCGATCTCCTCTGCATCCGTGACGGGGGCGGCGCGGACATTGGCGATGACAGGCACGACCGGGTTGGTCTTCTTCACACCGGCCAGTGCCTCGCGCATGGCGTCTGCGGCAGGTGCCATCAGCTTCGAATGGAAGGGAGCGGAGACCGGCAGCAGGATGGCGCGCTTGGCGCCCTTGTCGGTCGCAAGGCCGGCGGCCTTTTCAACGGCCGACTTCTCACCTGATATGACGAGCTGGCCGCCGCCATTGTCATTGGCTATCTGACAGGAGCCGATCGCTGCGGCTTCTTCACAGATGGCCTGCACGTCGGCATGCTCGAGGCCGATGATGGCGGCCATGGCGCCGACACCGACAGGCACGGCAGCCTGCATGGCATTGCCGCGAATACGCAGAAGACGAGCCGTATCTGATATCGAGAAGGTGCCGGCGGCACAGAGGGCGGAATATTCACCGAGCGAATGGCCGGCGACATAGGCGACCTTCGCCTTCAGGTCGAGGCCCTTGGCTTCCAGAACGCGGACGACGGCCATCGAGACGGCCATCAGCGCCGGCTGGGCGTTTGCCGTCAGAGTCAGCTTGTCCTCGGGACCGTTGAACATGACATCGGAAAGCTTTTCACCGAGCGCTTCATCAACCTCTTCGAAAACGGCGCGGGCTTCCGCGAAATTCTCGGCGAGATCCTTGCCCATGCCGACGGCCTGGCTGCCCTGGCCGGGAAAAGTGAAAGCAATGGTCATTTTTCAGTCCCTCGATAGTGCCCGTTGGGCCATTTCGCCTCCAATTGACATTCTTTCTTTCAGAGTCAAGTGGTGGCAGATTCTCTCCAAAGCCTTTCGCGCGAGCGGGAACACCCGGTTTTTCCTCTTGCGCTTGGGCAAATCCAGCCTAGATTTGCGCGGCTCTTCCCAAGCTCTTCCTTTCCCAGACCACGCCCAAGGTTTCCGATGAAATACAATAAATTACGCCGCACAGATATTTCCGTTTCCGAGATTTGCCTTGGCACCATGACCTGGGGCACGCAGAACAGCGAGGCGGAAGCCCATGAACAGATGGACTACGCCGTCCAGGAAGGTATCAATTTCTTCGATACTGCCGAGCTTTATCCGACCACGCCCGTTTCGGCCGAAACGCAGGGCCGTACGGAGGACTATATCGGCAGCTGGTTCGAAAAGAGCGGCAAACGCAAGGATATCGTGCTCGCCACCAAGGTTGCCGGCACGGGCCGCTCCTATCTGCGTGGCGGCGAAGGCGCCGATTCCAAGAACATAAGGCTCGCGGTCAATTCCAGCCTGAAGCGGCTCAAGACCGACTATATCGATCTCTATCAGGTCCACTGGCCGAACCGCGGCCATTTCCATTTCCGGCAGAGCTGGCACTACGACCCCTTCAAACAGGACCGCGCCAAGTCGGTCGCCAACATGGTCGACATCGTCGAAACCATGGGCGAGTTGGTGAAGGAAGGTAAGATCCGTGCCTTCGGCCTGTCCAACGAAACGACCTGGGGTATCCAGAAATATTTGACGCTGTCCGAGCAGATGGACCTGCCGCGCGTCGCCAGCGTCCAGAACGAATACAATCTCCTCTACCGCCATTTCGATCTCGACCTGGCGGAACTCTCCCACCACGAAGATGTCGGCCTGCTCGCCTATTCGCCGCTTGCCGCCGGCATCCTGACCGGCAAGTACATCAACGGCGAGAAGCCGGCGGGCACACGCGCCGCGATCAACGGCGACCTCGGCGGCCGCCTGCAGCCGCTGCAGGAAGCGCCGACGAAGGCCTATCTCGACATCGCCGCCCGCCACGGCCTCGATCCCTCGCAGATGGCGCTCGCCTTCTGCCTGACCCGCCGCTTCATGACCTCGGTCATCATCGGCGCGACCACGATGGCGCAGCTGAAGACGGATATCGGCTCGGCAAACGTGGTGCTCAGCACCGATGTGCTCGCCGAGATCGAGAAGGTTCACCGGCAGTATCCGATGCCGCTCTGAGGTGTAGCGGTTCCACTTGACCGTGTAAAACGCAATGATAACCTCCGCACGAACAGGCGGAGGAACAATGTCGATCATCGGCAAGTGCATTGGGGCGACGGTGATGGCTATCGCCGGCGCCAGCATGGCAGCGGGCGACCCAACCGGCGCAACGGCGTCGCCCCAAGCACTCGCCCTTTTGGGCGGATTGGCAACTGCCGTTTCCGGAAATCTGGCACACGAGGCCTATAACAAGCTCGGCGACAAGTTCGGTCCTCTGATCTTCGCTCGTTATCCGGAAATTGACCGCAACCACCATATTATAATCGCGCTACGCCTCTCCCATCTCGATGCAGTGGAGGCAATCCTCCGTCGATTCAACGAAAGCCGCAGCTCTGATCATGATCGAGAGCGCCAGGAGGAGGCCGAGCGGGTTTCGGAACTTATCAAAACCTATCTGCGCGAGGCCAAGCGTTTCCAAGGCGATACCAAAGGCGGCAGGGCCTTAGAAGAGCGAGAAGTTCTCGCGGCATTGCCGAAGGCTTTCGAAACTGCGCTAGCGGATCGAAGTGGAGCGACGCCCGATGTTCAAGCTGCGCGACACGAAACCGAAGCTCAGGTGCTTGCTGAACTCAACCGGCAAATAGGCTCTGATCTTCCGCCACTTTTTATAAGGGTGTTCTCTGGCTCTGAAAGCGGACAGGATGGCTGGTATGATCTTTTTGTCCGTGCGGCAGCCAGTCGGCTAAAGGATGACGAAGCTTTTAAAAGCATCTGGAGTGCCGAGCAGCTTTCCAGAATTGTTCATATGCTTTCTCTCACAGCGGGGAAAATCGATCGTGTTCTCGACGGACAGGTAATTGCGGCACAAGACGCTGAGCGCCGTCATGATGAACAGATAGCGCTCCAGCGCCGTATTCTTGAAACATTATCGACGGAGAAAGGTGTTCCTGCATCGGAGCTTTCGCCGATACTGGAACGGCTGCTGGGGCATGTCGACGTGCCGATCGCCGATGTGCCGACAGTTCTTGCGAACGCTGTAGACGGCCTATTGGCCAAGTCCAAAACGCTGGTGGCAATCCATAACGACTATCCCGAAATCGACCGAGCCATCAACGAAGCACGCAATAAACTGAAAACCCTTGATATCGAAGGCGCCCTCACAACGATCCGTAGTGCGCAGGAAAGACAGAAAGAGCTGCAAAAGGAACAGCTTCGGGCAGAAGCGAGACTTCATTTCGAAGAGGCTGATATTCTTCGACCGCTTTACGATCATCAAGGTGTCATTGACGCACTTCGCAGGGGAATAGAACTCGATCCCGAGAAATATTGGCAGTGGTGCGCGCTGGGCGATGAATATGTGGCAATAGGCGAAAGACGCGAGGCATTGAACACGTTCAACACTGCACTGCAAGTTGCACAAAAATTCAGCGGAGAACGTGAAATCTCCGTCTGCTACGACAGGATCGGCGACATGCGCCAAGCTGGGGGAGACACAGCCGGAGCGCTCGAAGCCCATCAGGCTGGCTTGGAAATCGCGCGAACACTTGCCGAACGCGATCCCAGCAATGTCGATTGGCAGCGCGACCTCTCCATCAGCCACAACAAGATCGGCGACATCCGCAAAGCCGGGGGAGATACAGCAGGCGCCCTCGAAGCCTATCAAGCTAGCCTTGACATTCGCAAGACACTCGCCGAACGCGA